>JAJSZS010000003.1 GCA_030262725.1 Candidatus Desulfofervidus auxilii
TAAGTCAAAATCTTGAAGCCAAGGACGAATTTTTGTTTTTGCTCCTTTTTCTAAAATAATATTTTTTGCCTGAGACAGTGTTTTATAGACAACCTCATAAGGATGTTTAGCAGGATTGGAAAAACCAAAATTACCGCTATTATAATGAGAAGGATAAACCATAGGGCAGATATAGTCAAAATAATTAAGGATATCAACAAATTTTTGACCTATCCCTAAGTCATGATTGCAAAAAATACTATAGGCAAAAAAATCAATTGAAATAGGCTTGCCCAATGGTTTTAAATTTTCATAAAAATATTCAAAGCATTTTTTAATAACTTGCGACTTGCTCTTTTTTTGATCCCATCTTGGATAAACTATTTCATTTAAATTTCCCTCAGATGGAAAACGGATATAATCAAAGTTTATCTCATCAAAACCAATCTTAATTGCTTTTTTTGCTATTTCTACATTATATTTCCAAGCTTCTTTTGCAGAAGGGTCAACCCATTTCCCTCCAAGGTTATCAGTCCAAAAATCTCCATTTTGCTTTTTTAAAGCAATTGATGGCATCTCAACTGCTAATTTTGAATCTTTAAATACAACAATGCGTCCGATTAGATAGATTTTTCTTTCATGAAGATTTTTAATTATCTCATCAAGTCTATTAACCCAATCAAAGATTAAATTGCCATGACCATCTTTTACATCAATTACTAATGTATTTAGCTCTGTTCTTTCAACTAAATTAATTATATTTTCAACCTTTTTAGAACTAGCCATATTCCAAATGGTAACAAAAATTCCTTTATGTGGATCGGCGAATAGAGTGTTTGTCCAAAAAATGACAAGGAAAATAAATAATTTCCACAAAATTAATTACCTCTTTCCTTTTAATTTATCGGACAATTCTTTATATTTGTCCAAAAATTGAATTATAATGGAGAGATAAAATAGACTATTTAAATATGCAGTTCAATAATGCTTGTTGATGTAAAATCTTTTTTTACTAAGATGTAGGCTGGTAAAAGTTGTTTAAATTTTTCTAAATGTGTAATAATCCCCACTAATCTATCCTGTTGTTTTAATTGATTAAGCACTTCTGCCACTGCATCTAATAGATCCTCATCAAGGCTTCCAAAACCCTCATCAATGAAGAAAAAGTGGATAGGACGTGCCTTTGTCTTTTGAATATATGAAGAAAGGGCAAGAGCTAAAGAAAAGGAAACCAAAAATGTCTCTCCTCCAGAAAGGGTCTCAATCGGGCGCACATGACCTAAAGACTGGTCATAAATAGAAAAATCAAATTCCTTTTTGCTCATCTGGATAATAAATTTTTCTCCAATTATATCTTTAAGAATGTAATTGGCTTCATATAAAATATTTTGGAATAAATGTCTGGCTGCAAATTTTACTAACGCCTTTCCATAAAGGCAATCTTTTAAAGTGAAAGTTAACCTAATTTCCTCTTCATCTTTTTTGATTTCTGCTTCAAGTTTTTGTTTTTGACTTAATTTTTGCTCTAAATTTTTTACTTCATTTTCCAATGCCCCTTCTTGATTTTGTAAGTATTTTATTTCTTCTTTTAATCTTTCCAGTTTTTTAAAAGTAGCTTCAGGTTCACCTGGAGGTAGGATCTGGATGGGCAGGTCGTTTATCTGAGTTGCTATCTGTTTTAATTGCCCTTTGATATTCTCTATTTCTTCTTTCCATTTTTCAATAGTTTGTTTTAAGGCAAGCATTTCTTTTTCTGAAAGTAAAAGACTTTTTAAGCCTGCTAAATCAAGATGTCTCTTTTTTGTTTCTTTTATAAGAATTTCTGTTAACTCTTGTTTTCTCTGTATTTTGATCCTTAACTGTTCTTTAGTTTTAACCAATTTTGTTTTGATATTTAAGTAATCATTTTGTGCTTTTTGCCTTATTTCCTCCAATTTTTGTCTCTTTTTATCTAATTTTTGCCTTTGTTCTTTAACTTGATTAAGGAGTTGCTCAGGAGAGTTTTTGCCAATTTTTTCTATTATTTCTGTCTTGATATTTACTAGTTCCTTTTCTAAATTTCCTATCAAACTCAATAAGTGCTTAATTTCTTTTTTATGACCTTCGGCTTTACGCCTTTCTCTTTGTATTTTTTCTTCTTGCTGTTGCAATTTTTCTGCAATCTCTCTAAGTTCTTCGCTAGCCTTATTTTGCAATTCAAATTTGTTTTGTAATTCATCAAACAGATTTTTTAATCCTTTTACATCAAGCCTTAAACCTAATTTCCTTAAAATATTTTCTAGCTCTTTTTCAAAATCAGCAAATTTTTCTGAGTATTGTTGATGTTTATCCTGTAATTTGGTATTTATTTGCACCAATTTTTCAACAAGAGGTTTTAAATTTTTTCTAATTTGATTTATTGTTTCTATTTTTTTCTCAAGCTTTTCTTTTTCCCTCTGAGTGTCTTTTATTTTTGCACTAATCTCCTTATCCTGTGCAGGTTTAGGATGGATAGGAGAACCACAAACAGGACAAGGATGCCCATGTTTAAGCCTGATGGCCAAACTCACTGCCAGGTGTCTTTGGTGGAAATCTTCTAAAACTTTATCAAAAGTCTTTAATGTCTCCTCACATTTTAGCCTAAAGTCTTCTAATACATCTACTGCATTTTCAGGTGAAGGCAATTCAATTTCAGGCAGCCATTTCTGCCATATCTTTTTTATTCTTGTCTCGCAGTCTTTTTTTTCTTTTTTAAATATCTCTATTTTTTGTTTAAGTTCTGCTATTTCCTCTTTCCAGCCTTTTAATTTACCCAAATGAGGAGCATATTTTTGTAAGATATTAAAAGTCCTTTTTTCTTCTTCATTGAAGGCATTTCTTTCTAAGGTCTTTTTTGCCCTTTTCTGTCTATGCAACAGGAATTGTTTTTGTGTCCTATATTTTTTTAAAATATGGGCTATATAATTTAATGCCTGTTTGTTTTCATCTAGCTGTTTTTTATTTTTATCAAGCTGTTTTTGTTTTTCTATAAAATCTTTCTCTAGTTTCTGCGCCTGTCTGGCGTTTTCTTCCAAATGGGCAAGTTCTTCTAATTTTTGAGGAAGGGTTTCTGCAAATTCTTTTAGTTGTTTTTCTGCAAGTTGCCATTTTTTCTCTAATTTTGCTTCTTTATTTTGCAAATCTTTTAATAATCTTTCTATTTTAGGGATAGAGCTTTTCAATTCTTCATATTCTTTAAATATATGAGCAAAAGGTGCTATTTCTTCTGCCTGTTTTAAACGCCTTTCTTTCTCTTTTATAATTGGCTCATCTAGCTTTAATTTATTAAGTTTTTCTTCTAATTCCTTTTTTCGATATAAAAAATCAGCTAATTTGGTTAAATTTTGGTAATATTTTTCAAGTTTATTTTTGCTTTCTTCCTTTTCTTTTAAAACCTTCTTTATTTTTTCAACTTCCTGTTTTTTATCATCTATTACTTTTTTACTTACATCTTTTAATGCCAAAAGTTGTTTTTCTTTTCCTTCCTTTAAGATATTTAACTTCTCAAAATATTGAGTAACCTTTCTCCATAAAGCTTCACCATAAACCTCAAGTCCAAAAAGCTTTTCTAGCATCTCAGCCCGATTTGCAGGGGAAAGTTTTAAAAACTCTGAAAACTTCCCTTGGGGTAAAATAACTACCTTTGTAAAGTCTTTAAACTCAAGTCCCAAGATATGATCCAAACGATTGCTTACTTCAGTTATTTTTTCTGCAATAGGCTCTTTATGTTCTTTAACTACCTTATAAAGTCTTACATAACTATGGCCATATCTATCTATTCCTCGTATTATCTCATATACTATTCCATCAATTTCAAAGTTAAATATTACCTTCAATTGCTTGCTACCTGGATTAATAGCTTCTTTTATAGCCTTTTTATCAAGGCGATCCACCTTCCCAAAAAGGGCATAGGTTATAGCATCAAGAATACTAGATTTACCATCACCAGTCTTTCCAAAAATACCAAAAAGGCGATACCGATAAAAAGGACGAAAATCTATAATTTGTCGTTCTCTGTAGCTATAAAGACCTTCAATTTCCAAACTAACAGGTTTCATTCTTTAATTCTTCTACAAATTTCAAAAAAAGTCTTACTACAGCTTCATCTGGTGTTTGATTGTATTTTTCCTTATAAAATTCAACAAAAAGCTCTTCTGGTGTTAAATCTGCTACAGCTATTGGTCTATCAACCCAAAACTTAGGCATTTCAAAACGAAAACCTAAAAGATTATGACTGTATGCCTGTTTAAGCTTAGCAATTTCTTCAGGACTTGCTGCAATTGCTGGAAAACGCAGAAAAACTAGACTATTTTTGAAATTCACACTTTGTTCTAAAGCTTCATTAATAGTATTAAAATTAAGAGATTTTACAGGTTTTTGACGAGTAAAAGGATAAAATTCAATCTTTCCATCTGGTTGTCTTAATAGCACTCCTTTATTTTGATTTGCTTCCTGTATATCAAAAGGAAAAATAGAGCCAGAGTAAAAAATGTTTTTTCCTAAACATTGATAGCGGTGTAAATGACCTAAAGCAATATAATTAGCATATTTTGGGAAAAAATCTAAAGGAATTAATTGTGCTCCACCGATGGTGAAATCCCTTTCTGAACCAGACTTTTGCCCACCCTGGACAAAAAGATGTGAGACAATAATATATTCGTCTGCTCTATATGGAGGTATGGCCTGCAAAATATTTTTAAGGTGCACTTCGTAATTTGTGCTAACTTTAAGGCGTGCCTCTGAAGGATATGGCAATAAAAGCAAAGAAATAGATGCATTTTTTGATGGAAAAATAGCCTGAAGAAAATTCCTTTCTCCTTTAAGCCCAAAATGATTTGTTTTAAAGGAAAAAAGGCTTAAATCATCCTGCGGACTGCCACAAATCACCATCGCATGAAAACCTGCTGCCAGAGGTTTTGGCACATCAAACTTTTCTGGAGCATCATGATTACCAGCAATAGCAATTACAAGTCTCCTTCCATTAGCCGTTAATTCTCTTAAAGTGCTATAAAATAATTCCTCAGCCTTAAAAGGAGGATTGTAGCTATCAAAAATATCACCAGCGATAAGTACTACATCCACATCTTCTTTCTCTGTTATTTCTACAATTTCTTTAAGAATCTCTTGCTGAATTTCCAATAAAGAAAAATCAGTATTTTTAAATGTCTTTCCCAAATGCCAGTCTGCGGTATGAAGTAGTTTAAGCATTTTAAACAACTTCTACCTTTTCTTCTTCTAAATAAAAAGGTGTTCTGCCAATATGCTCAATTTTTTCTCTACAATGCTCACAAAGAAAATAATAAATTACGCTATCTTCAAGTGGATCAATAATTTTTTCAACCCTTCTCTTCATCTGTTCAAATAAATCTCTTTCAATATAACATTCAAACACACTATAAAGCACTCTAAAACCATAATCTTCCATCACCTTTGCTACTTTTCTAAGTCTTTCTTCATCCCTTATATCATAACTTGCCACAATAAATTGTTTTTCTTTCATACAATTACAAACTCCTCTTCTTCTGGCACCTCTGCAAATCCACTTATTTCAGCACGCTTGCGACAAGCTCGGCAGATTTGATAAATTCTTACCCTATCTTCCTTTTCACTTATAATCCTTTCTATCCCTCTTTTTACCTCTACAAGTATCTCCTTTGTCAAAAAACATTCAAACACACTCTTTTGCACCCTATGACCATAATCTTTTAAAAATTTACGCATCCTATCTCGTCTTTTATCATCAGATATATCATAAGAAATAACAAACAAACTCCTCATCTAAACACCGCTGCCCTGTATTTATCTTCTCCTTTAAGTGCACGCACAAAAAGCCTTGTCTGTTCTTCCATATAGCTTCTATAGCTAATTTTTGCCGCTTTTAAAGGATGTGTTACTTTTTCTGCCATTTTCCTTTCAAATTGAGAAATAAACTTTCGCCATCCATCTCTAGCCAAATAAAGCCCCTCTTCATCTTTTGTAAAATCCTCTTCTTTTATAACCTTAAGATTAAAAATACTTAAAATCAATGTATCAACAATTACTGGTCTCCATTCTTCCATCAAATCTAACACTAAAGAAGGTCTACCATAATCTATTGTATGATAACAACCAAAATATGGGTCTAATCCAACCATGCTTATAATGGAAAAAATATTGCTAAAAAGCAGTGTATAACCAAGGCTTAAAAGAGCATTAACTGGATCTTTAGGTGGTCTGCGCTCCCGTTTTAAAAAATTAACCTCCTCTAAAAAACCTTTTGCATAGGCAGAAAAATATAATCTACTTGCACTTCCTTCAATCCCTCTCAAACTTTCTATATTTGTTTCTTCATCTACCTTTTGAACAAACTTTTTTAATTTCAAAATAGTATCCTCAAGCCCAAGTCCCTTCCTATTTATCCTCCTAAGTAACATCCTTTGATTTTCTATCTTTCCTTTTATAACTGCCTTTGCTATCTCAAGTTTAAAATCAAACTCTTTTAATCTTTCAAATTGTTTTATCCTAAGTTCTATATTTTTGCTCATCAAAGGAGAAAGTCTCCCTAAATATTTACCTGATGTGGTAAGAAAAACTGTGTCAATTCCCCTTTTAAGCAAAGTAAAAATCACTGCTGGAGAAAGGGAAATCCTTCCAATTATGACTAATTGTTCAAGATTATGAAAATGAATTACTTTTAAGACCTTACCTTCTTTTTTAGCAATTAATCTTTCTCCATCCTTATGAAGGCTTAAACCTTGTTCTATTGCATAAAAAATGGACATATTATTTTCTTAAAATCAAATTTTCTCCTTCAAGCATTAATCTTATGCCTTCAATTTCATATTCTTTTAAACCCTTCTTTAAAAATGCCTTTTTTAACTCTTTTTCAAGTTTTTGAAGCTTCCATTCAATCCTTTCCTTTTCTTGATAAAACTCTATAAATATCTTTATTAAATGTTTTAATGAACTTCTTTTTAAACTAAATCTATCTTCCTCAGGTGGTACAAGATAACGATTTATATGCAATAAAGGAGAAGGATAACGTCCATCACTTAAATCAAACACACAATGACAGTCAAGACTTAGGCTTAATTCTGGCACAAGCTCTCTAATTTTTATACAGCTTATAGGATTTGGTTTCATAGCCTTTAATATTCGTTTAACTTTAAAAAAATTATAATCAGGTGTAGGATAAAGAATCTGATGCAACAAATTATTATTAAGCAGACCTATTGTATAAAACAAAATAAGTTTTTCTTGATAATTGAGTATCCGACCTGCTTGTGCTTTCTTTACTAACATATCAATAATTGGACAATTTTCCCTAAGTTTATTTAATATTTCTTCACTCCCCTTTTTCTCTATCTCTTTTACTCTACGCCTTATAAATGTCTTTATTTCCAAAGGATTAAATTCATTTATTCTTTTTAAAAATTTAATCTGCTCTAAATAAGGCTCCCCATTTTCATCAATAAAAAGACTCCTTTCATTTGTCTCTTTATTAAGTCCAAGAGGTAGAAAGATTGGAGTTTCTTTCCAGCCTATACCAACTGGTTTTGTAGGCAAAAGTGGCTCAACCACAATACCAAACTCAGGATAAGGCAATCTTTGTATAATTTCTCTTAAAAATCTTTTTACTTGCAAAAAATGAATAAAATCTTCTAAAAATATCCATAAGCGATAAAAAAATTGATTAACCCTTTCTAAATAAGCAGGTATATCAAAAACATTATTGAGTGTTTTTTGTGCTTCAAGACAATAATCTCTTAATTTTTCGCTCTTTAACATTAAATAGGCTGGCTGTCTTGCATAAAGAAATTTTTCTCTTTTAGAAATAAAAAAAGCAATAATTCCAGATTTTACATGATTATCACTTCTTAAAGGGAAAAAGAAAAGTGTTTTTTGTCCTAAGATATGTGCTCTTGCAAAATCTGGCATAAGTGGAAGATTATAAAAAATCAATTGTGAAAGGGCAGTCTTTTTATCCAAAATTTGTTCTGCAAATCCTCTTTCTTTACCAGAAAAAAGCCTTAAAAAGATTTCTATTTCTTCTTTGCCAAGACTTGGTGGAAAATACCTAATTAATGAATCCTTTTTCTCAATCCCTTTTAAACTTTCACTTGCCCCTTTTAAATCAAGCTCCTCTAAAAGATTAACCCAATAATTATTTATTTCTTTATCATCTGGAATAAGCTTTATTAACTTTTTAAATGCTCCAAAAGCCTTTTCTAAAAATCCTGTCTCATAAAAGAGAATAGCCAAAGGTTTTAAATAACGAGGATTGTTGGGAGAAAGTTTTAAAGCCAATCCATAACTTTCTATTGCCTTTTTTGCTATACCAAGCAATTCAAAAGTCTTTCCCCATTCATAATAAAGCTCTGGGTCATTAAAATCTTTTGAGAAATATCTTAATGCTAATTCTATTGCTTTGCCTTCATGCCCTTTTTCAAGCTCTTGCTTGATTAATTTTAGGCAATGATAGCCTACCTGCTGCATAAAAATATTTTGCTTTTTGTAAAAAATTATCTAATTGCTGATAAATCTTCCTTTCTTTAGCAAGTGCGGCAATTTCTTCCCTGCTTCAACTAAAGCATTTTCTACCTTTTTAAATAAGCATCAATATCTTTAGAATATTTGCATTTTATCATTTTCATACTAATTATCTTTACCACATTTGTAGCCATCAAGTAAATGTTTAAAATTTCCAAAATGGTAATAATCAATGCTCTTTTTCTGAATATCTCCAATAAAATTCTTAATTGACTGCTTAATCTACCCTCCCACAAATCCTAAAGTCAGATTTAGAGGCAAAAGACAAAAAGAAAAATAAAGGAAATTTGCGGGCTTATCCAAAATTTTCTACATCACAAATTCTTTTAGGAAAACAGAGATTTGAACAGATAATAAATTGTTTTGGGCTGTTTTAACATCCCATCCATGGGATTTTTGCCATCTATCCACTTATCTCCTTCTGTTTTAAGACATTCCTTTCTTATTTTATTCTTATTTCTATCCATATTTCTTCACAAAGAATTTCTTCTACAATTTCATCAATAATTTTTGGACTTCTCTCTTCAGGATAAATTAAAGCTTTTATAAGAGGTTTATTAAAAGTCTTTAAAATTTCCCTACCAGTATTTGTTATACGATTTTTGTTTTGGTCTAATCTTTCCAATTCCCCTCTTGTAGTCATAGGTAAAAGATAGTTCCTTATAAAAATTTCTTCTGTCAGATCTTTTTCTTGAAATGCTTTAATAAAAATATCCTTAGCATAAAATCCTTGATTTTTGGGATCGTCTTTATATAATTCTAGTAAGTCATAATATTTTCTATCAAAATTCATCTTAAAAAATGGAATAAAACGGAATTGAAATTTTTTGGGATCTTCACTAGGGGGAGAAAGATATTTTGTATATTCTGAGGCGCCTAAAAATGTATAATAAATTCGTCCTACTCTTCCACTCAATAAAGCTACTTGTAACAAAGCAGCATTCATAATATTTGTACCACCAGTAATATTACACCATATTTGTTTACCTTGCTTTTTACCTTCGCTAAATTTAAGAAATGCCGCTGCCATACGTTCAAAACAAATTTCATAATCATTTTCATTTACAGTGCAAATAAAAAGAGTGCTTTTTTTTAGGGAGAATGTTTTTTAAACGGTTTTTTATAAATTTTTCTATAATTTCAATTAAAGTCTTATTCCTTAAAGTTGTACCTTGAACACTTCCATATTTATTGTCAACACACTCTTTAACAAGCTCTTCTCCTTTACTTACTGCCTGTGAAACAAAAATTACTACACTCTCAATCCTTTCATCAAAATCCTTTCCTACTAAATCAGAAAATCTCTCAGGATGTGCTTTAATATAAGCTAAAGCAGAAGTCACAGCTCCAGGTGCTTTACCTACTGTAGCAAAATGGACTACACCCATAATCACTCACCTCCAAACCATTGATTGAAATATTCTGGCTTCCTCTCTAAAATACTTCGTAGCACTTTTCCTCTCTGGTTTTTAGACAATTTGTGATAAAGTTTTTTACAAGCAATTTCAGCAATAAATTCCCAATCTTTAGCCTTATCTAATTCTTCCGTAAAAAAACGCTTTTCTTCTTCTATTTTCTCCTGACAATATTTTTTCATCATTAATTCTATCTCCATTCTATTTGCAGAAAATATGTGTGAACCTCTTCTTATGGGAATTTCTTTTGAGTCTATATTTACCTCCGAATGTTGCAAGTTTCGTTTAAACATATAAGGAGGATTGTCTGAGTAAATTTCTATAACTATTATTTTTTTACCTTCAATCTCAAACTCTTCACAATTTACCCTAGGCACAGGCTCTATCCATTCTGATAAAATTTGATAAATCATCTGACTTAATTGGTCTATTGAGATTTTAGAACAACCTACAATAGGAGACTCTTCAGAAGATGAGTGTTTTTCATCTTTTATACCAACGATTATATAACCTATTTCTTGGGACAAAGTATTTGCTATAGCAGCTACAAGCTTAGCAAATTTTGCCTTATTGGGCTTATTACTTAAATCTAACCTTTCCTTAAAATCTATTTTTTCTATTTCTCTGTGTATCTTGATGATTTCTAAAAGTTCTTTTTTAGAAAGCATCTTAAATTTTTTCCAACTTTACCCATCCTAAAAGATTTTTAGGTTCTCCCATTGCATTTGTAATTACCCGCCTTGTTTTAGGAAACTCTTCTTTTGTCCGCCAGCGTCTGATGAAGGAAATAGCTTGTCTTAACATTTTATAAACTTGCGGACTGTCTTGTTTTAATTTCAAATCAACCGTTATACTTAAAAATCCCTGCCCTGCTCCTAATCGCAATAAGGGTGTGTCAGGTCTATTTTGCGTTTTTAAAAATTGTATTTTTTTAAAGATCTCAGGATAATTCCGAAAGTATTTCTCTTCATGTTCTAAAAGAGTTTTAGCTTTATAAAAACAGATATTAAAAAGTCCATCTAAAGATAAGTATTTTTCAAATTTTTTATGCCCTAATTTTTCTAAAAATAAAGATTTCTTTTCTATGTTTAGAGTTGCAATAACTTCCACACCAGCAGATATAGCTTCAAGCCAGGTTTTAGTATAACATTTTGTAGCAAGACTTTGAGTAAGATAAATCTTAAGATAACTTAAAGGTAAAGGTTGAGTGTCAGCAATAGAGATAAATTTAAAAAAATCATATTTTGCATCAGATCTTCCATAACAAAGTATTTTAGATTCTAATTCTTTTGCTATTTGCTCCAGTTTTTTTCTTTTATTTTGTGGAGAAAGACCACTTTTATGGATTTTTTGATAATATTCTTTTATTTTTATCTCAACTTCCTTAAAAAAACTTTTATCTTGCGTAAGAAAAAAGGAAAGAAAAGCCGTTCGTAAAGCTCCTTTTATTTCTGTTCCAGGTATGTACGGATTAAACGATGGAGTTTTAAGACAAGTTTTAAACCCATCCTGTGTAGGTTGTACTTCAAATGGAATTCTATAGAGGCAAAATTTTTTAACAATAGAAGAAATATTTGTCTCTAATCTATTCTTAAGAAACCAATGGATATCAAGCCTTTGCTCTATTTCTCTTTTTTGTTTTTTTAATCTTCGCAAAAATTCAAAGTTATCCCCTGCTGATTTTATCTTTTCTTCTATATCATCTATTTGAGCTAATAGGTTTTCCATCCAGTTTAAAAAGCTTTCTCTTTCTTTTTCAGAAAAATCTGCAAGCAACCTTTCTATATCAAGCACATAAACCCATCCTTTATCAATAATATAAGAAAGAGGTTTTAAGCTATTTCCATCTCCAATATGTACAGGGGTAAGGGTGATAAGTTTTATACGCATTTTTTACTTACCTCTATTTTGGCAAATATAGGAAAGGCAATACCATCATAAAATGTATCATCTTGTCCGATTTTTCCTATAGCTATGAGTTTTCCGTAACTTTCTTTTTTAGATAAAAATGTAAATAAAGATCCCTCTTCAAAGCAGCGTATTAGTTTTTTAAAAATCCCTCGGTTATCATAGGAATACAAGGTATCTAATTTTGCTCTCAAGTTTAAAATATTCCATAAAGAAAGAGATAAATCTATCTCATCTTTTACAGGCACATATCTTGAAAGTGTTATAAAAACATTAGGATTTTGAACAGCAGGCGGCTCATATTTTTCTATTTGAAACCTGAAGTGTCCTTTTCCTGCAGTTCTCTCTCCACCTATGCCTGTATCGGCTAAAAATCGTAAAAGAGAATGTATAAACTCTTTGTCTTTTGTTTTTATAAGAAACCACAAACCACAACAGGTATGAAAAAATATCTCTTTTCTGAAAAATAAAAATCCTTCACCTGTAGAAAAGGAAATCCTGTCAATTTGATTTTTTTGAATATCTATTTCCTTAAAAAGGTATTTATCTATTAGCTCGCCCTCAGGGTCTATTTGCCTCCTTTCTTCAGTAGTAATCAAACAAAAACCGTATTTTTCTATATCTGTTTTTATGCTCCCTCTCTTTTTTAACCAAAAACATATTTTAGAATACCCAAAGTTACCCTTTATCATTCCCCAAAAGATGTTTTCTGAGACATATCTAATTCTTTTAAAATCTTTTAATCTTTCACTGATTCTCAAAAAAGCCAAGTTAAAGTTTAAAACTTCATCCTGTGTGATAATTTCTCCTATTCTCTTCTGTTTTTCTATTAGTTTTTTTCTTTCTTCATAATCTGGATCAGGCAGAAGTGGTTTAGGAAAAAAATGAATTTTCCTATCGCTATTAAATACGCAAGGAAAACTAGAACTTAAAATAAATGGAGGAGAGTTTTCTATAAAGGCCGAAAGGGTCTCTTTAAGTCTTTTTTTGCCGTAGAGATGGAAAATTGCCCAGCAAAAGGCACCAAATAAGGTATCAGAAGCAGGCCATGTAGTAAAAGAAGACTTTGGGTATAAATAAACTGCATAAGTTTGCATAGAAATTACTCCACATTAGGAAAATTCTCAATAATTTGTTTAACAGTAATTATTTCCCTCTCTATCTCACCTTTAATTGGATGAACAAATTTTTCTTTTATAGGCTGTATCTTATTCAGACTTTCTACAATTTCATCCTTACCATCTGTTTTTCCTGTTTGGTAATATTCTTTAGAATGAAACTCTATAAAGTTTTTATTTTTTTTATTTTCAAATATAAATTTTATCTTCCCATATCCTCTGCTTCCAGATCCCCCAAGGCTGCTATCTTCTAGAAGAAGCATAGCAGTGAAAACATCCTTTAAAAGCTTTTTATCTTCATTACGATAAATGTCAAAAATTATTTCTAACTGAAACTCTGATCCTGCAGGCACTCTTTCCATTGGACGGGGAGTAGCTTGAGAGGTAATCCGATCAATGGTATTTTCTGTCTTAATCTCTGTATATGTTGCTTCACCTAAAAGTGTTTGCCATAAATTTATAGTGTCATCTACAGGAAAAGCATCTCTTATTGTGATTCTAGTAGGCTGTGCCCCTGATGCAGTTGCAGATGTTCCAAAAATTAAACAAATTTCGCATTCGTTTATTAATTCTTTTAATTTTTTTTCAATTTCTTGCTTTTTTTCTTCTTCTTTTTCCTTATTTTTTGCTTGTTGATATTTTCTAAGCTCTGCCTTCAGTTGCTTAATTTCAGGATGGTTTTCACAAGAATGGGCAGGAAATTTATTTTTATCATCTGAATATACTTTTCCCAATTTCCACTCTAAAAGACACCGCATCTTTCCCTTTAGAGAAGAACCAGGAATGTATGGATAACCAGTTAAGGGGTCTTTTATAACCACATTATCAACTCCACCTATTTCTATTCCTTCTTGAGTACCGCCGATATGAAGACCTGTTTCAAGTCTGACAATACCCTTAATTAAGTATTTTCCTAAAAAGCTAAGTTCTTGTTGCATTTTTACCCTCCACGAGGATAATGATATTTATGATATGCTATAATTGCTTCCAAGAAATCAGCTAAGCGAAGAAAATCTTCATTTGTTTGGAGAATTTCCTTACGTAAGCATATTTTTAATACTTTCTGATAGAATTCTTTTGGTATAAGTCCTCTTCCTACTGAATATACTAAAACAGGCAAAAGCTTAGCTACCTGTGCAAAATCAAATGGATCATTAGGTTTACGGCTTATCTTTCTAGAAATTGCTTTAATTTCGTTGAAAAATTTCCGCAATTGAGTCATTTTTAACTCTTTTGCATTTTGGACAATTTTATCTGCAAGTCCACCTTCGTCACAAAATTCTTTGTAGTCTAATTCTTTAAAAGAATGAAGCTCGCGTAAACGTTCTTCTATTTCTTTAAAACCCTTCTTTTTTTTAGATTCTTCTTTCATACTAACTCCCCCTTATCTTCAAGCTTACATAAGAAGTAATTATTCTCAAACTATTATTAAAAAACTTAGATATTTTCTCAACCAATTCAGCCTTAACCTCTTCATCTTTTATTCTTCTTACCACATTATAAAAAAAATATGGCACCCACATTAAAGTGGTTTCTTTTTCTAAATTATGCAGAAAATATATAAATCCACGCGGCATTTTTTCTTCTTTTATCCAAGAAATCATCTTTTCAGCAAAATTAAACACTTCTTTAAATTCATTCCACTTTATAGTTCTATTAAATAAAGTTAATCTGTTTTTCTCATTGAACCCTTTAACTTCACAAGTTTTAGATCTTTCTAATGCTTGACCTGCTAAATGCACAAATCTCTGAATAGGAAAAAGAGGTTTTACAAAACATATCCCACCTGAAAGATGAAAGTTTTCGTTAAAAGAAGTATAAGCTGTAAAATCTTGTTGAATCTTGTAACTTAGCTCAATAATAGCATCCCAAGGGCCTATGATTAACAAATCATCTCCACCTGCATAAAGGATATAATAAAGACTTTCAAAAGCACCTTGCCAGTTTTTATTTTCTTTTACCCATTTTTCTGTTAGCTCTCTACAAATTACATTTAGCCATCCACCAAAAAACAAGTCTAAAATTGTGCTTAAAGTGGAAATCCTTGAAAAGGACATTTCTTCTTTTTTTAACCCTAACGCAAATATTGCTCCCAAATAATCAACATCCATTTTTAATACACCTAAATATTTTGCTCCTTTGTTTAACTCAGCTATTTCTTCAAAACTTAAAATATCTCCCTTTTTTACTTCTTCATCTTTTACATTTATTCCTTCCTTCAATACTTTGGGCACAGCATTTGCGATAAACTTAAACCCAAAAGAGGTAGATTTACCCTTCTTTTTGAAGTCTAATAGATTTTCAGGGATAAAATCACTTTCAGGATTTAGTACATAAATAACTGCTTTTTGCTCATTATCTATACATGAACAAAATGCCTTTATCTCCTCCTCAGAAATCAAATACACATAAACACCTAATTTTTTAAAAGCAACCTTTACGAGATGTTTCAAATTTTCCTTAAAAATTTCTTTAATTAGAATAGGTTTTCCATAAAGAAAAACGATATATTTTGTTTTAGGCAACTTATTTCCAATTTCCTCTTGTTTTTTACATTGAATACAACATATTTCATTATCTTTTATTTGAGAAACCAAACACACTCTACACACATTTAAAGGAACACTTTTTTCGGGTGTAAAAAAGTCACTGGTTTTTAATATCTCTAAAAATTTCTTATATTTTTGTTTTGCCAATGTATCTTCAAGTTTCTGATAAACAAAAGAAAGATCCAGAAAATCTTTTGGACATATTTCCACAGCTGCTATTTGAAGACTTAACTCTCCATTAAACTCCTCAAGAAGCCACTTATTTAGTTGAGACAATAAATTGGGAATTTTCTCTTCTGCGGTAATAGGCAAAAGCAAATCAAATCTTCCTCCACCACAAAAAAGAATATTGGCAACAGGAAGTTCAATTTCCCTTATAATCCAATCAGCAATAACCTCTGTAAGAAGGGTTACAAAAAATGACCTTCCTCTAAGCCTTTTTGCTGTTTTTCTAGTATCTTTCTCAGGTTCAGGGCGGGTAATAGAATAAATAAATTTTTGGATACCTGCTATATCTCCTCTTAATAACAAAAATAAAGGTTTTTTAGTTATATCTAATGAATTAAACCTCCTTTCAAAATCTTCCTCTTTATAACTTTTAAGAATTTTCACTAATTCTTTCATTTCCTGTAAAGATAGGTCATTCTTAGAAAGCTTATTTAAACAAGCGGCAATTGCACATGTGATTTTGGAATGGTCAAACAAAGAAATATCAGGAATAGTTTGAGCGTCTTTTTCCCATGGAGTAGCTGAAGGAACAAATAAAACAAACTTTTTTAAAAGGTAATATAAAGTCACAAAATCACAATCTTGATATTTACTAAGTCGCTTAACACTCCCGAAAAATTCTTCCCAAGTAGTTTTATAAGCATCTTCTTCTACTTTTTCTTTCTCTGTAGGAAATAAAATTTCTTTTTTAATCTGCAAAGGATAGGGCTGATAATATTTTTCAGTAGGTGGGTTGGCATGAAGTTTAATTTTTGAAGTAATAGCAACTAAAGCAGCCTGTTTAGAAGAAATCCTTTCTCTCACTTCCTGCCTTCTCTCAATTGATGAAAGCTTATCTGCTATTTGCAAAATTAACTCATCTTTAGTAGTAGGAATTTCATGGTGGTTTCTTACTAACTTCTTTATTTCTATCCATACTGTTTCTTCCCAGAAACTTTTAAGAGCTTTAATAAAATGCTCTCCTACCTCCGCATGCGTTCCTAAAAACTCTTTACTTGCCCTTTGGGACAATTTTCCAATATCATGTAAAAGACTTGCTAATAAAATAATCCTTTCATTTTTATCCATTTTCATTTTCCTTCCTTCAAACACCCACACGTCCAAATGCCTTTATTTGTAATTCTAATTCCGCCCCTTTCAACCTCCACTAATCCATAATGCTCAAGGCGGTTAATTTCGTCTGCGTATTTGTTTATTAATTCTTCAAATTCCTTATTGCTTTTTGTTTTTTTGTCAGAAAGCATCTCTAAAACCTTTAATTCATTTCCCCTTGGTAGGTAAAAAAGTGGAGGAAATTTGATTATGTCTTTAAATTCTTCATGCATATAATAAACCTCACAACCTGTAAGAAAACCAGCAAGGGCACTAGTAATTACATGTGCCTTAAATCCACCTGTAGGATTAAAGACAACTTTATATCCTTCTTTTTTCTTTTTACTAGCAAGATAAATGAAACGATCAAGAATGTCAGTTAGTCCTTTAATAAATTCATCTGCTGCTGTTTCTAAAGGTCTATCAAAATAGCCAGGAAATTGAGGTGAGCTATACATTGCGCAATTTAACCCTTCTTTAAAATACTTTTCAATTGTTCTTAAGGCAATTTCATTAGAGGCAGTTTGTGTACCAGATAAATAGATTTCACAAGTTGCAGGATTGATACTGTGCTTTTCACAATATTTTAAAAAAGAATTCAATTCAGCAGATCTTTCTCTAGGTTTTTCAGAAAGAAAATCATAAATCTTTTTAAAAAAAGATGAATCATTTATAACTTCTAACCATATTTCATCACCCATTCCTGCATTTTTTACCTTTGAATCATCTATGTTTTTTTGATAATTTGCAATAAGACTATTGCCTACAGTAATTAAATGAAACTCCTTTTTCATCCATCCTCAATTTACCTAAGTGCCGTTAAAATGTCAAGAAAATATTTAAAAGATTTTTTCTTGCCTTAAAATAAAAATTATGCTATCAATTTGAAAAAATTAAGCTCTTTTGAAAACTGAATAGGATCTCCAATTTTGCGGAAACCTTCCCTATTGTTCTAAGTGCCCAATTTTTTAAAGTGGTTCCCGAAAAAGAATTTTTCCCTTTTTAAGGGAGATTATTAAAATTACCTGCTTAAGAAAAGTTAATTTTGGGCAATCAATAAAGAGGTTTCCGAAAATGGGTTTCTAACTACCCAATATTTCAAACGCAAAAAACGGTGCGGTTAGAAACCTTGACCCGATTTGAGGGGATTGCGACTAGGAATGCCGTCATTATCGTCATCGGTGGGCGGCTCACAAGTGTTAGAAACCTTGACCCGATTTGAGGGGATTGCGACATAATCGCATCCAGAACCACATCACCCGTATCAAACAACTCTAAAAGTTAGAAACCTTGACCCGATTTGAGGGGATTGCGACCAATTTGATAGCGCCAGTATGGCGTTTTATCTAAAACATAATCAAAGTTAGAAACCTTGACCCGATTTGAGGGGATTGCGACTTTTTTCTTATTTCTTTTTCTTTCTCTTCCATTCTTTTTTCAGGTTAGAAACCTTGACCCGATTTGAGGGGATTGCGACAATGTCCTTTGCCCATGTTTAAAAACAATGAAATAAGTTAGAAACCTTGACCCGATTTGAGGGGATTGCGACAGAAAGAAAAGTAGGAAGCTTAACATAAAGAATCTCTACCCATTCTGTTAGAAACCTTGACCCGATTTGAGGGGATTGCGACTGCAATAAGAATCTGTGTAGTATCATCAACAAACAAATTACCATGTTAGAAACCTTGACCCGATTTGAGGGGATTGCGATAGACAATTCGTTTGAACGTTTCAACGTTTACACGTTTGAATGTTTTCATTGAAAACCTTGACCCGATTTGAGGGATTGGAAAACTTATACTTATTTTTTCTATGTCTATGAAATTGGCTTGAAAGTTAAAGTTATTTAAAAGTTGTATATGTTTATAATTAAGAATGTTTACGCTGTAGTAAAAGAAATAAAAGCTAAAAAATTACAAAGGAAATTGTAAAATGAACTTAGCATTTTTTACATGATTATCTTGTTACAGAAAGAAATGAAATATAACATTTAGATTACAATTTCTGATAGCAATTAAGAGCCTGTTTAATATCTTCTTTAAGACCCGGGATAAATTTGTAAGAAGCAAGATTATCTACATCTATCCATTTTATTACATCAAATTCTTCACTTTCTTCTTTAAGACAACTTTCATCAGTGGTAACACACAGAAAGCGTACACCCGGTATTGCGGGTCTACCGTTAGAAGAAAGTATAACATAAGAAGTAAAAGGTTTGAGCACTTTTACTTTTATCCCGAATTCTTCCCACATCTGTCTTCTCACTGCTTCCTCAAAACTTTCTCCTATATGAACCTGCCCTCCACCACATTCCCAGAATAAGGGATAAATTTCCCTATCTCCTTTCCTTTTACCAGCTAGTACAAAAAATTTATTCTGTTCTTTTTTGAAAACTATTCCAGCCACATGAACCTCTATTTTATGTTGGTATTCTTCTCTGCGGCGAGGATGTAACAAAGGAGGATGGACATCACTATTATAAAGCACCGTAACAGTAGGCAAACCTTTAACCACAATTTGGTCTTTTTCAAAACCCATGTTTTTTAAATCTTTCTCTAAAAAAGGCATAGCTTCAATGTCAATAACTATTCCTTTAGGCCTAGCTGCATCGCAAAGGCGTGAAGCAAGATTTATAGGGTTACCAAAAAAATCATATTCAGAAGGGGTTATAAAAGCTTTTAAAATACCAAAAGAAATACCTATACCTGAATCTAACTTTTCTGCTTTACCTCCTGCTTCAGTTATGGGAATAATAACTTTTTCTTTAAATTCTTTTCTCCAATATGAAACTATTTTTGTGATTATATTTCTTATTTCATTTTTATGATTTTCTTTTAGTAAAGGAACAAATTTTTCTACTTCTTCATTTGAAGAAACTTTTCCTTTTATCTCTACAATACTTTTTATAAATAGCCCACCATCACCCAACCTTTTATAAACAAAGGGCTTATTACTACTTCCCATTTCTTTCGCTTTTTCACTAAGAAATTTATAAAGAAGTTCAATTAAAACAGGCGCATAAGCCTCATTTTGTTTAGCCCAATTAGAAAAACCCCTTATATCAAAATTAACAACAATCCCTAAAACCCACATATTCATCCCTCTATTTTTCTATTAACCCATTTATAACCTAATCTAGTGGAGAAAATATGTCAAGATAATTTTTTAAAAATAATCTGCTTCAAACCCAAATTTTAGGAGAAATGTTTTCATCAAGGAGGAATTTCACTTATGCTACCTTTTCTAATTCACCCACTTCTTCTCTGGCAAGCATGGCAGCATATTTTACACAAGCCTGAATATCTTCTTTGGTTAAATCAGGATAATCATCAAGAATCTCATCAATGGTCGCTCCACTGCTAAAAGGTCAAGAATCAAATAAACTGGAATCCTTGTACCTTTTATACAAGGTGTACCATGTAATATTTCCTGGTTTACTACTATACGGTCAATCATATTTTTGAGCTCCTGACACTCATTCTTACAAAACATTTATTATAAAATCACCTAACTCACAATACTGCTCTTCATTTTTAACAATTCTATAAAAGGTAAAAACCGATTTGAGGGGATTATGACATTAAGATATGCATTGTGGAAGCAATCCGGGCTGCTCTAGCCTTTGCCGCCGAAGTCTCAAAGCAGATGTTGTCAAAAAGCCGTATAATGGAATTTATAGCTGATGAAAGTATAGATAAACAAATTGTAAACTGCTTCAACAATTTTATCAAACGTGGGAAGGAAATGTGCCTCTTAAATTTACGTCCCTTACATGGACTGCTTCAAACCTAAGACTTTTTAGATGTAATATATCTTCCTTTACCACTATGCGATCAATCATGCTTTGAGCTTCTAATCACTTGTTTTTACAACATCTATCATAAAATTGCCTGATTGGTAGTTCTGCTAACTTGATACAAAAGTTTTCTTATTAAAAATTCTCTATCCAAATGACATTTTTCGCCTTATTCTTTACAGTGTTAAAAAATTTTTTATCACCTGTGATTAAATTTATTTTTAATTTATTTGCTAAAGTCAAATAAGAAGCATCATAAACAGAAATGTTAAATTCCTTGGATATATCTAACAGTTCTTCCTTTAAAAAACTTAGATCATGTTTTTCTATATCCAAATTAAGTATTTTTTCTTGAATATCTTTTGCTTCATCAAAATTGATTCTTTTTCTTTTATAGGCTACAAAAACAGCATTTGAAATCTCATAATCTATAAGTGATGGTGCAAACAAATCTAACTTACCTAAAGAATAAAGAAATAAAATTTTCTTTGCTTTTTCAAACCCTTCCTCATCTGGGAAATAACCTTTAAGTAAAGTACTAGCATCTATGACAATTTGCATCTTTCTTCTAATTCTTTCCTAGATGCTTCGTATAACTCTTTTGCTTTTACACCTTTTTTTTGCATTTTTTCCGCAATTTTAAGCATATTTACCCAGTCAGAAAGTCTTTTTAAATTTTTAAATTGCTCATAAGTAATAATTACTGCTACAGGTTTTCCCCGTTTGGTTATGATAACTTCTTTATCCTTTTTTAAAGATTGAATAATTTTAGTAAAATCTCTTTTACCTTCGGTAATGTTTACTTTTAACATGATCACCTCCTCTAGTTAGAATAAATGGACAGAAAGAATTTGTCAATTTTTAGTTAATATGCATTTGAGCTAATTTGAGGAGATTGCGACAATTTACTGTTGCTATTCTAAAATAATTGGAGACAAGAATTAGATATGATATTATTTTACCTCATGTGAGCTATTTGGATATTTAGATGGTCAATCTATATGTTAAATCATTTATTGTCTTAGCTTGCTGTTGGATAAAGGTTTAAAAACGGGTAGCTAAAAAGTTAAGGACGTATAAAACTAGACCTCTTGGTTAATTTTTCTTGATTTTAAATATTTGACATGCTATTTTTTAGAAAAGTTTTCAGAGGATAACTATGGGGAAAAACAACGTATTTTTCTTAGAGGTAATTGAGTGGTTTGATCCTACAGGCAAAGAAATTGTTCACCGGATTCCAGAAGAAGGATCAGGGGAAATTAAGCTTGGCGCTCAGTTAATTGTGCGAGACAATCAAGTTGCTGTCTTTTACTATAATGGGCGTGCTTATGACGCCATCGGTCCTGGGCGTCATACTTTATCCACAAAGAATATCCCTATCTTAACTAAAGTGTTAAGCCTGCCCTGGGGGTTTACAAGTCCCTTTCGGGCAGAAGTTTATTTTGTCAATATGAAAGTTTTTACTAACCTGAAATGGGGAACAAGAGAACCTGTTGCTTTCAAAGACACAGAACTTGGGCTTGTGCGTCTTCGTACCTTTGGTATATTCAACATTCAGATATCCCAACCAGTCTTGTTTATCAATAGTTTAGTAGGCACTCAAGGAGTCTACACTACCGAGGAAATAGAAAATTATCTCAGTCGAGTAATTGTTTCTCGCTTTAATGACTATTTAGGTGAAAAACTAGATACAATTCTAAATTTACCAAGCAGGTATGACGAATTGTCACAAGGATTGCAGGAAAGATTAAAAGAGGATTTCTCACGTTATGGAATCCGCCTAGCTGGGCTTTATATCAATTCTATTACCCCACCTCCTGAAGTACAACAAGCCATTGATGACAGAGGACGTTTGGCTGTATTGGGAGATTTGGATAGATTTATAAAAATGAAAGCAGGAATGGCAATGGAAGCCGCTGCTGAAGCTGGAGGAACCGCAGAAGGAGGTCTTGGGCTAGGGTTGGGATTAATGCTTCCGGGTTTTTTGATGGGAGCAATACAGGGTAAAACACAGACCACTTCACCTAATTGCCCTGAATGTCATCAGCCTGTACCTCAGGATGCTAGGTTTTGCCCTTTTTGTGGACATCAGTTAGTTATTATTCATAAATGTCAACATTGTGGTAAAAATTTACCTCCTAAAGCTGTTTTCTGCCCCCGTTGTGGTGCTCCTGTTGCTTCAAAACCTCATTCCATTAAGTGTCCTCATTGTGGAGCTGAAAATTTACCAGAAGCCATCTTTTGTAATTTCTGTGGTGAAAAATTAAAGTAATGCAAACATGGCATATTCAAACACGCTGTCCTCAATGTGGAGCTCCGGTCTCTCTTACTGAAACGCAACGAGTGCTTCATTGTGAGTATTGTAAGACAAGACTTTATTTACTACCTAAGGGTTTTCAGTGTTATCTTTTACCACCAAAAAAGCATAAAGATGAAATTCTTTTTATTCCCTTCTGGCGCATCAAAGGAATGAGCTTTGTTTGTAAAATGCCTTCTAAAATAGAAGCCAAAGTAATTGACAAAACCACTATTGCTCTGGATTTCCCTCTAGGTTTTACTTCTTTAGGTATACGTCCTCAGGCAATAAACCTCGAATTTGCAGATGTAAAAAGAGGAATTTTTTTATCACCTCAGCTTAGTTTTAAAGAAGCATTACAAAAAATAAAAACACGCTCAAAAAGTAATGCATTTCGTCTTTCTCATAGCAAAATGTCTTGTAATTATAAACAAAACATTCTAGCAATTTTGGGGAATGAAGAACATCCTTCTGTTACAGTTATTTTTCACTCTTTTATTGGTGAGGTATGGAGTCTTATTTATTTCCCTATTTTTATTGAGGAAAGCAGACAAAAAATTATTTTAAAAGATGGACTGTCTAGGCAAAATATTGGGGATTTAACCTTAAAAGAATGGGAACAATTCAAAAAAAAGAAGGTTACTAGATTGCCTGCATGGCAATTTCTGCCCCTTATTTGTCCCCATTGTGGCTGGGACATCCCTTGCGATAAAGAAGCGTGGGCAGTATTCTGCCCCAATTGTAACCGAGGTTGGGGAGTTTTAAAAAACAAATTTGTTCCTTTGCACTATAAGGTGGCTAAAACTGAAGGAAAAGATATATTTTACCTACCTTTTTGGCAAATTCGTGCTACTGCTTCTGCTCTTTCTTTACATACCTATGCAGACTTGATTCGTTTTGCAAATTTGTCGAAAGTGATAAAAAGTAAACACCGAAAAATTCCTTTTTATTTTTATATCCCTGCCTTTAAACTTAATCCTCATCAATTTTTAAAAATAGCCAAAACTCTTACACTAAACCAACCAGACTATGTTTATTTTTCTCAACCTGTTCCTAATGCCCATCCTGTAATTTTACCACCAACAGAGGCATTAGAAGCGATAAAATTGGTAATGGCAGATATAGCTGTACCAAAGCGATATTTTTTCCCTCGACTGAAAGAAATAGAACCTAAAGTTACTCAAATTATCTTACTCTTTTTGCCTTTTGTTAAAAAAGGTATTGAATTAATCTTAGCTAATAAAGATATTAATTTGGCCATTCCTGTAAATGCTTTAAAATGGGGAAGTTTTTTATAAATTAGTTCAGTTGTGAAAATCAAATTTATTGATCTTTCTCTATTCGATTTCTACTTTGAGCGGTTTATTATCACACCGTAACCCAATTTTTGAAAGATCAGAGCCAACATTAATTGACAAAAAAATAATTGTTTTGCAGAATAATCAAATTGAAGGAAATGGCTATGCGTCAAAAATGTATTTTGGTTGTTTTTTTAATTTTTTGCTTTTCTAATGTGCTATATGCTGGCGGAAAGATTAAGTTAAAAGTATTTCATGCAGGAAGCTTATCTGTACCTTTTGCCAAATTAGAGTCTGTTTTTGAAAATAAATATCCTCAAATTGATGTAAGGCGTGAAGCAAGTGGTAGTGTGCAGGCAGTAAGAAAAGTAACAGATTTAGGCAAAGCATGTGATGTGATAGCGGTGGCTGATTATGAAATTATTCCTAAAATGATGTTTCCCTATTATGCTGATTATGTTAAGCTTTTTGCAAGAAATGAGATTGTTCTCTGTTATACAGGAAAGTCTCGGTGTAAGGAAAAGATAAATAGCAAAAACTGGTATAAAATTTTATCTAAACCAGATGTAAAATGGGGTTTTTCTAACCCTAATGACGATCCCTGTGGCTATCGTACCCTTATGACTATAGCCTTGGCCTCCATTTATTATAAAAAACCAGATTTATTTATTTCTTTATTAAAAAATTTTCCTATTATTTATAAAAGTGACCAAAATAATATTTTTATTGAATTAAAAAAGGATTTACAGACAAAAAAAGGCATTTTTATTCGCTCTAAGTCAGTAGAATTAATTGGCCTTCTTGAAAGTGGAGCAATTGATTATGCATTTGAGTATAAAAGTGTAGCAAAGCAACATAAACTTTTTTATATAGATTTACCAAAGGAAATTAATCTTGGTGATTTCTCTTATAAAGATTTCTATGCAAAAGTAAGGATAAAATTAAAAACAGGTATTATTATAAAGGCAAAACCTATTATCTATGGCATAACTGTTTTAAAAAATGCCATTCATCCTGAAGAGGCAAGATTATGGGAGATGTTTGTTACAGGAAATGATGGAATAAAGATTTTAAAAGAGTGTTTTCAGATACCTATATTCCCAACTAAAGAAATCAGATATAAATGATAAGGCTCTTTTATTTCTTTTTAGCTATTTTCTGTGTGATTTTTATTGTCTTTCCCATTATGCATCTTTTTATTTCTCTTACAGTTAATGAATTTATAAAGGCGATTTATGATCGTGAAGTATGGCAGGCTATTTTTACCTCTTTTATTGGAGCAAGTTTATCTACATTTTTTGGATGCTTAACTGGCATTCCCTTTGCTTATATTTTAAGTCGATATGATTTTAAGGGGAAAAAAATCTTAGAAAGTATAGCCAGTTTGCCAGTTGTAATCCCTCATGTTGCTGTAGGTATTATCTTAATCTCTTTACTTAGTGAGAAAAGTTTTTGGGGACATTTTTTTTCTTATTTTAATTTAAGCTTTATAGATACAATTTATGGAATTGTTATAGCAATGGCTTTTGTAAGCATTTCTTATATCATTACCTCTGCCTTAATAGGCTTTGAAAGTGTTGATAGAGAGTTAGAAATGGTCTCAAGAACTTTAGGAGCAACTGCATTTTACACATTCTGGCATATCACTTTTCCCTTAGCATTGCCTGCTATAATTAAAGGAGCTATCCTTGCCTTTGCAAGGGCAATAAGTGAAGTAGGGGCACTGCTTATTCTTGCCTATTTTCCTAAAACAGCACCAATTATTATGTATGAAAGGTTTGAACAATATGGCCTTAAAGCTGCACATCCTGTTACTGTTTTAGTAGTATTTTTTTCATTAATAATTTTCTTTGTACTTTTATATTTTTCAAAACGCCATGCTTTCCGTTAATTTTAAAAAAACATTACCTAATTTTTGCTTAGATATAGCTTTTGAGATACCAAAACATAGTTATAGTTTTATCTTAGGGTCAAGTGGGGCAGGAAAAAGTCTTACTTTAAAGATTATTGCAGGTTTGGATGATAAGTTACCATTTTGTTAAAACAGCTGACTTGCCAGTAGAAGACAAAAAATATTTTAAAAAATTTGAAAAAGCAGGGAATAAAAGAAAAAGGAAATTAATGAAATAAAAAAATCTAATTCATAAAGATCAACCTAAAATAACCTTGATTGTGTTCTTATTTCTTTACCGAGATGTTTATAGGCTAAAGGAGTGGCTATACGTCCTCTAGGTGTGCGTTGGAGATAACCATTTTGTACTAAATAAGGTTCATAGACTTCAACAATAGTATCTTTTCCCTCACCAATAGCGGCTGCTAATGCTTCAATACCAACAGGGCCTCCATTAAATTTTTCAATAATAGTTAATAAAATTTTTCTATCCAAGCTGTCTAAACCACATTTATCAATTTCAAGCATAGCTAATGCTTGATCAGCAATCTCTGCTGTAATAATACCATCTGCCTTTATTTGAGCAAAATCTCTTACTCGCTTTAAAAGCCTTAAAGCTACTCTAGGAGTGCCTCGAGCACGTCTGGCAATTTCTTCTGCACCTTCTGGATCTATTTTTATATTTAAACGTTTAGCAGCTTGAAGAACAATTTTCTTTAAATCTTCTGGTTTATAAAAATCTATATAAAGAATAACACCAAATCTGTCTCTTAAAGGAGAAGTTAAAAGACCTGTACGAGTAGTAGCACCAATAAGTGTAAATTTGGGTAAGTCTATTTTTATTGTTCTGGCATTTGGGCCTTGACCAATAACTAGGTCAATTTTAAAGTCTTCCATAGCAGGATAGAGGATTTCTTCTACAACAGGGTGTAAACGATGAATTTCATCAATAAAAAGCACATCTCTAGGATTGAGGTTTGTCAAAATAGCTGCTAAATCACCTGGTCTTTCTAGAACAGGCCCTGATGTAGCCTTAAGATTAACATTTAATTCTTTAGAAATGAGATAGGCAAGGGTAGTCTTTCCAAGCCCAGGTAAACCATGAAGCAGCACATGGTCAAGAGCCTCTCCCCTTTCTTTAGCAGCTTCAATAAATATTTTTAATTTTGCCTTTAAACTATCCTGTCCCAAAAATTCTTCTAAAGATTGTGGACGTAATCCAATCTCTTCTTTTTCTTCTTTATTAAAAGGGTCAAGCAATCGATATGTCATTAGAGTTGCCTCAGTGTTTCTTTAATTAAATCTTCAAGCCTTGGCAATTGTGAAAACTTATTTAATGCTTTTTCTACTGCTTTTAAAGCCTCTTGCCTTTGATAACCAAGATTTATTAAAGCAGAAATAGCATCTTCTTTCAAAGCTTCTTCTTTTTTCTTTTCTGTAGGTATTACTTTAGGCAAGACCTTATGTTTATCTTTTAATTCTAGCCAAATTCTTTGGGCTGCTTTTTGACCAATACCTGGAATAGCTTTAAGACGTCTTAAGTCCCCATTGTTTATAATTTCAGAAAATTCAGAAGGGGTTATTCGAGAAAGGATATTTAATGCCAACTTTGGCCCAATCCCTGAAATTTCAATCAAAGTAGAAAAAAGCTCCTTTTCTTCTAAAGAAGAAAAACCATAAAGTTTTAAAACATTATCTTTAGAATAAGTATGAATATAAAGCTTTATATTTTCGCCTTTTTCAGGTAATTCAGAAAATGTACTTAAAGGCACTTCCACTTGATAGCCTACTCCATTAACTAAGATAATAATATAATAAGGAAGTTTAAATAATAAAGTGCCCTCCAAATAACCAATCATATGCGTAGATAATTTAAATGACACAATGCTACTGCAAGGGCATCAGCAGCATTTTGAGTTGGTAATTCTTTTAAATTTAAAAGACGTTTTATCATTGCTTTTACTTGCTCTTTTTGAGCTAAACCATAACCTACTACAGCCTTTTTCACCTCTAAAGGAGAATAAGCAAATACAGGTAAACCAAATCTTTCTGCTAAAAGTGTAGCTACTCCTCTAATTTGACCTAAGGTAAAAGCGGTTTTTACATTCAAAGATAAATATAAATCCTCAATAGCTACTTCATCAGGATTATAACTTTTTATTATTTCTTCCATTTTCTCATAAAAAATATAAAGTCGTTTTTGCAAAGGTTTATATCGAGGCAAATTAATCTCACCAAATGTTATACAAAAGATATTATGACCATTTTTTTCAACTATACCATATCCGCTTTGATAAGAGCCTAAATCCATACCTACAACTCTCATTAAGCAGCTTCAGCCTCCATAATTTCTTCTGGAATATCAAAGTTAGTGTATACTTTTTGCACATCATCATGCTCTTCTAATGTTTCCATAAATCGCAAAATACGTTCTGCTTGTTGCCTATCAGTAATTTTAACAATATTTTGGCAAACCATAGTAATCTCAGCCCTCTCATATTTTAATTGAGCCTCATCAAATGCTTGTTTCACTTTTTCAAAATCTTCAGGTGCAGTAATAACTTCATATTCATCTTCTTCACTTTTTACATCCTCAGCACCTGCTTCTATAGCTATCTCCATTAGTTTATCTTCATCTACTTTATCCTTATCAAATGCAATCACACCCTTTTTTTCAAACATCCAAGAAACACATCCTGTCTCACCAAGATTTCCACCAAATTTATTAAATAAGTATCTGATTTCACTTACTGTTCTGTTGCGATTATCTGTAAGTGCTGAGATCAATACGGCAATTCCACTTGGCCCATAACCCTCATAAGTTACTTCTTCATAATATGTACCTTCTAATTCACCAGTACCTTTCTTTATAGCCCTTTCTATATTTTCTTTAGGCATATTTTCTGCTTTGGCTGCTTCTATAGCTGCACGTAAACGAGGATTATTGTTAGGATCACCACCACCTAGTCTAGCAGCTGTCATTATCTCTCTCATCAATTTTGTAAATATCTTTCCTCTTTTTACATCCATAGCTGCTTTTTTTCTTTTTATCTGAGCCCATTTAGAATGACCTGCCATATATAAATCCCTCCTTTATTTCTTTTTTAAACTAATAAGAAAAATTTCACGACTTTCTTGACGAGAGCTTTTAGGCTTATATATTTTGACAAAAGAAAAATGCCTTTTACACTCCATCAAAAAATCCTTCATTTCTTTACCTTCAAATATTTTTGAAACAAAATGTCCACCTGGTTTTAAAAGATTAATGGCAATTTCTAAAGCACGCATTGCCAATTTGAAAGAACGATATGCATCAACATCTTTAATACCTGTAGTAGAAGGAGCCATATCACTTACTACTGCATCAAATAAACCAAATTTTTTTGCTTCTTCAAAATTCCAATTAAATACATCTCTTTGCCAAAAATGCACATAAGGCGGAGGATTACTCCATTTTATAGGATTGATATCAATACCCAATACTATACCTTTTTTACCTACTATTTTAGCAATATATTGCAACCATGAACCAGGTGAAGAACCTAAGTCCAATACTTTATCTTGTTTTTTAAAAATATGATATTTTTTATCTATTTCTTGAAGCTTATAAATGGATCTGGCAAAATAACCTTCTTTTTTTGCTTTTTTAAAAAAAGCATCCTTTAAATAAATCATATTTCGTTTTTACCATAACTTAAAGAATTTGACAAAGAGCTTTATAACATCTCTTTCCTTATTTTTATCTCTGCTTTTTCTCGAAGCTGTCTTACCCAAGCTTGAAATAGAGCTATTTGCCGGCGAATTAAAAGTCTCTTTTTAAATTCTTCCTTTTCTTTCTCATAATCTGCTTTATTGACTTTTTTACGTGATTTAAGTTTAAAAAGATAAAATTTATTCCCTATTTCAGCTATATCATTAAAATAAGGTTGATTTTTATCTAGGAAAAATAATTCTTTTTGTTTTAAATAAAAACCAATTTTTGGAATAGGCTCATCAGGAGAAAAAAATCCTGTTTCTGTCCATTTTAATTTTATTTTTTCTCCTTTTTTTAAAGCATTTAAAGTTTTTTCAGCCTTTTCCTTTGCTTTTCTTCTTGCTTCTTCTTTTATAAAATCTTCTTTTACTTTTTCTTTAACCTCATCAAATGTAGGAAAATGTTTAGGTTTTTCATCTTTTAATTGTATTAAAAAATAGCTTTCTTTTGATTTTAATGGAGATGATATTCCTCCCTTTTTAAGAGAAAGTATTTGATCTTTTAAATTGTGCGGAATCTGTAAAGGCCAATCTTTTTCACTAAAAAAATCTGTTTCTTGAATAGTTTTTTTATATTTTTTAGCTGCTTTTCTTAAATCATTTTCCAAGATAGCTTCAGCATAAATGCGATTTGCTGTATTAAAAGCCATTTCTTTTGCCTTTTCTTTTTTCAAAACCATAATAATATGCTTTTTAACTTCTTTTAAAGGCTTTGTTCTTTCTTCTTTAATATCATATACTTTGACAATATGAAAACCCAACTTTGTTCTTATAGGCTCAGAAATTTCTCCTTTTTTTAAAGAAAAAACAGCATCTTCAAATGACTTAACCATTACTCCTTTAGGAAAACAACCAAGGTCTCCTCCCCTTTTTGCCGTTGCCTTATCCTCTGAATATTCTTTAGCTAATTTGACAAAATCTTCTCCTTTTTTTAACTTAGACAAAACTTCTTCTGCTTTCTTTTTAACCTTTTCCACTTTTTCTTTAGGTGCATCAGATGCTACACGAAAAAGAATGTGTCTGGCACAGACTTTTTTAGGCTCATAGAATATATCTTTATTTGCCTCATAATATTTTTCTATTTCTTCATCAGTCAAATTTATTTTTTCTAAAAATTCTTTAGAAGAAATCTTAAGATATACAAGCTTTAATTTGCGAGGGATTTCATATCTTTCTTTATGATCTTCAAAATATTTTTTTAAATCTGTTTCTTTTGGCTTAATCTCTTTAATAAACTGATTTGGCTCAAAAGCAATAAATTCTAAATTTATTTTTTGATTTAACCAACGATATGTCTCATAAGCTTCAAGGTCAGAAACTTGAGCTAAATCTTTAAAAATTTCTCTTATTCTTTTAATGATTAAATCTTCTCTTAATGATTGCTCAAATTCTGCAGGTGTATAATGATAATGTGATAGCACCATTTGATAACGTTTAAGATCAAATTTTCCATCTTTTTGGAAAATCTTATAATTGCTAATTGTTTCCCATAATTCCATATCTGATACCATCAATCCCATTTTTTTTGCAGCTTGTAAGATGAGTTTTCTCTCAATTAATTGTTCAAGAACAGTCTGTTTTAAATTTAATTTTTTAATCCATTCTTCATCAAATTCCTTAAAGCGCGCTCTATAGTTTTCTAAAACTTGACGATAAGTATTGTAAAATTCTTTATAATAAATAGGTTCACCATTAACATAGGCAAGGATAGTAGCACGACGAGCACGAAATGAACCTACACCCCAAAAGACAAAGACAATGATAATAATTGCAAAGGCAGCTTTTATAATCCAAGATTTGGCATGACGCCTCATGAACTTTAACATATCTCGGTTAATAGCATTTCAATTAAAAGAAGTCAACTTGCTACTAAGCATATTTCGTGATAATTTTTAAAAAATGTCTAAAGAACATTTACTTGAACTTATAAAAATAATCTCTACAGCCCTAGGAGATGATATAGGTTTAAAAATAAAGGCTGGGAAATGGTGGTCTTATGATTTTGAAAAGAATGAAATTACCTTTCCAGAAGAGTTCTTACTTAATTATTCTCCTGAACAGGTAATAGGTTTTTCCATTCATGAAGCAGGACACAGACAAATAACCCGCATTGATTTAAGAAAAGAAGAATTTAAACTTTTTTATTCTAAAAATTCTTTTAAATTGCTTTTAAGTGTTTTTGAAGATGCAAGAGCAAACAATTGGATGATCTCTTTATTTCCAGGTGCAAATTATTATTTAGGCATTATTTATGATGAGCTTGTACCAGAAGATTTAACAACATCTCAATATCTTAAAAGTTTGCAAAAAGAGATTAAAGTGCCTGATCTTCATCCTTATATATTATATCCTTATTTAGAATATATTTTAGGAGTCATATATTATTGGCGTTTTAAAAAACTGCCAATTATTATAAATCAAAAAGCAAAACAAGCATTAAAAAAGACTTTTTCTTATTTTGATGAAATTTTTAATTGCCTTCCAAAAAAAGATGCTGGTGAAAAGGAAAGATTTGTCTCTGGATATAAAGCAGTACAACTGATAAAGCAATATATATTTGAAGAATATAAAAAACTTATCAAAGAAAGCATTGAAAATGTATCTAAGGCATTAAAAGAAAATCAAATAGAATCAGGTGGGAATATTTCTCAAAAGGATTTATATGGTCAGGCAATTGGTTTTATAGAAGAAAAGGCAAAGGAGTTAGCAGAAAAACTTTCTCCTAAAATCCAAAGACCAGATGAAGGAAATATAGAAAGACAAATAGGCATTCCTTCAACATCTTTACCACAATCCTTTTCAGAATTAACATTTAAAGATTTTATTAAAGAAACTAAAAGATTAGAAAAATGCAGACAATCTATTTGTCCTTATGAGCAATTTTATAATCAAATAGGAAATATTATTCAGCATCTTACAGGTGTTTTAGAAAATTATTTTTTAAAAAATCGAAGACTTCGCTATCAGGGATATTTTAAATCTGGTCAAAGACCTGATTTAAGAAAGGTTATGAATCAATCTAGGAAGATACAGGAAAAGATTCCATTAGAAAAGGATGATTTGGCTGTATTTTTAAGACGTAAATTACCAACAGAAAGAGAACATAGAATTGCTTTGGTATTAGATGAATCTGGTTCTATGTCAGAGCCAAAAAGAAGTGCAGCTTTAGCTGGTCTTTTACTTTTTATAGAAAGTTTAGAACAACTTAATATAGATTATGCAGTTATTGGTTTTTCTGAAACAGTAATTGTCCACAAGGAATTTGGGAAAGGTCTTAGTAGGGCTGAAAGAGAAAATCTTTTTGAAGAAGTTTCTATGTATATTCCATCTGGGCTTACAGCAGATGCTGATGCCCTTGCTCTTGCTATAAAACTTATACTTGAAGCACCAGAAGATATTATTAAACTTATTATTATGATTAGTGATGGAGAGGGAAATATTAATCGGACAGGAAAAAGTTTTGCAGAGTTGCAAGAAGAGGCTTTTAAAAAAGATATAACAGTTGTTGGCATTGGCTTAGGAGAAAGGGCTAGTAGTGTGTTAAAAAGGTATCAATTACCTATTTTAGTAAAGGAAATAAAAGAATTGCCAAAAACTTTAGCCAAAGTTTTAGAGGAAAGGATTGTATTTGAATGTCAATAATATTTTAACTAGTGTTTATCTTTCTTTAAAGGAAAATTTTAATTTTAATTTAAGGCATCTTAAAAGGGCTTCTGAAGCACTGGGGATTCTTTTAAATAAAATTGAACCTAAAAAGGCATTAATTGAGGCTTTAAAATATGGATTTACACAAACTATTGAAGAGGAAAAAATTATACAAAATATTTTAAATCATCCATTTATTAAAGACATTGATTTGAAAAGAGATGATTTTAAAATTCAATCAAATAATGTTATTCCTGAGAATCTTGGAGATTTAATAAAGATTATCGCTGAATCAACTCATGATTCGGATTTAAAAGAAGTATTTTATCTCCTTACACGACTTATTAGCCATAAGGATAAATCAATAGCTATTCCTGCCTTAAAAATAGCTTTTGAAGTTTTGAATGCCACAGATATAAGAGAATTAATTTTAGAAGAAATTGAAGATAATTTAAGAGAAGATTGGTTAAGCCGTAGAATGGCAGCATTAGCATTAGCAGAGATTTATGCCAGTTTTATTAAAAATGGGAAAATCAATTATCTTTCTAATCTAGAAAGATTAATGCAAAAAGAGGATTTACATATCCAAGCTGTTGTTGCCCCTATTATTGCCTCTGTTTATGCCCATTTAATAGTTAATGGAAAAAGTAAATACATAAGTCTTTTAAAAGAGATGAGTAAAAATAAAAATCAAGATATTGCTCAAGCAGCTTATAAAGCGCTTGAAATAGTATATTTAGAGGAAATTAATAGAGGGAAAATACCAGATTTAAAAGAGATAGAATGTATAATAGAAAATAGTGAAATTACATGGCAAATAATGGCTGTTAATACTTTAGCCCCTATTTATACTGCCCTTATTAAAAAAGGAAAGTATATTGATTTTGGAAGACTTGAAGAATTACTTAAAAGCCGTTATGGAGGATTAAAAGATGTTGTTGTGCGAGCTTTGGGAAAAATCTATTTAGCTCTTATTCAAATAGGGAAAGAACCAGAATTATCTAATTTAGAAATTATGCTTTCTGCTGATGATTGGCGTATACGATTAAGTACTGCAAATGTCCTTGGACGTCTTTATGGAGAATTAGTAAAAAGAGGGAAAAAACCTCCTCTTGAAAAACTTGAAGCCCTTTTTAAAGATAGACATGGTTCGGTACGCAAAGCAGCTGCTGAAGCCATAGCTAATGTATATTTGAAGTTTATTGAGAAAGGTGATAAGAGTGGTCTGAAAAGATTGGAAAAAATGCTTTATAAAGAAAATTGGTTACTTGCTAGAGTTGTTTCTATCTCTTTAGCAAATATTTATTCCTTTCTTATACAAAAAGGTGAAATGCAATATTTGCCAAAACTTGAAAGGATGCTTGAAGGAGATGATTTTTACGTAAATATTGTAACTATATCTTCTTTGGCTACAGTTTATATAAAGCTTATTGAAGATGGAAGGATTCCTCAATTAGAAAAATTAGAAAATATGTTATTTCATGAAGACCTTTATATCCGTATAGCCGCAGCCTCTTCCTTAGCTAGTGTTTATTCTAGTTTAATTTTAAAAGGACATAAAGAATATTTGGAAGATTTAGAAGAGATGCTAAGTGGGGAGTGGTATACAAAAAAGGCTGCAGCTACTGTTCTTGTGAATACTTATGCCCATCTTATTGCACAAGGGGAAAGGCAATATTTAAGAGAGCTTGAAAGAATGATTGAAGCAAAAGATATAGATATAATTCAAGCAGTATCAAAAGTTTTAGGAAATGTTATTAAAAATATAGTTAAAGATAAAAAAGAAAAGCTTGATATAGCATTAGCTAAAATAGAATTGCTTTTAGAGCAAAAACTTTCTTCTCCTTTAAAAGGAAGTCTTTCTTCAGAAATAGAAATAACTCAAGAAAAAGTAAGAATAGGTTGTCTTGAATTAGAAAGGAAAAATTCCTTTCCACTCCCTGTCTGTGTATTTACTGAAAGTTCTTTTGAAATATTAAAAACCATTTCTTTAGGCTATCTTTTAAACCATCCTGTTCTGTTATTAGGTCCAACTTCTACTGGTAAAAGTTTTCTTATTAAATGGCTTGCAAATCTTTTAGGTTATGAACACATTTCTTATACTTTAAATCCATATTCTTCTAAATTTGAACTTATTGGAGGTATAAAGCCAGATAAAGAAGGAAAATTCATTTGGCAAGATGGTATCATTTTAAAGGCAGTTAAAGAGGGAAAATGGCTTGTTCTTGAGGAAATAAATCTTGCTTCCTCAGATGTAATAGAAATATTAAATGACTATCTTACTACTGGTAAATTCTTTTATTCTGAAAATGGACAGCAAAAAGAAATCATACCTCATCCTGATTTTCGTCTTTTTGCTACAGCCAATCCAGAAAGCTATAGTCAAAGACAGCGCCTTTCAGAAGTATTCTTATCTCGTTGGAAGATTTATTATCAAAAAGAACTCTCTGAATCAGAGATTGCTGAAATATTGAGCAGTTTATTTCAAATCCCAGCATCTCTTTCCCTTTTAATAGCTAGATTTCATAAAACTGTAGAGAAACAATCCCAAGCCCGTTTAATTGGTAAAGAAGAAAAAGACCCTTATATTTATTCTTTAAGAGATATTTTAAGACTTGGAAAAAGATTAAAAAATAAAGACTTAAATTCTCTTAAAGATTTATTCCTTGAGCTCTATATTGTTTATTTGGCTAGGATAAGAAATAAAACAGAAAGAGATGCACTTATTGCTTCTTTAGATGCCCATTTTGGCTTTAGAGCAAAAGGATTAAAATTAAAAGAAATTATAGAAGAACAAAAAGAAAATCTTGATTTAAAAATTGAAAAGATTCAAGTAACAAATGGAGATGAATTTATTCCTAAAAAAGAGGCAGAAATTATTCCTACATATTCACAAAAAGTTCTTCTTTCTCAAATTGTTTCAGCAATAATTCAAGCTGAGCCTGTTTTATTGGTTGGTATGCCTGCTTCTGGAAAAACTACACTTATTCGTTATCTTGCAAGAGAAAAGAAAACCAATCTTTTTTATGTAAACCTTTCTTCAGATACAGGATTGGAGGAACTTCTAGGTGGATATATGCAGGATAAAACAGGAAAATGGTATTATAAAAAAGGATTGCTTTTTAGAGCAATTGAAGAGGGAAGTTGGTTGTTAATCGATGAAGCAAATTTAAATCCCCTTTCTGAGTATTTGAATACATTAATTGATTTTGGCTATATTATTGATGAAGAGGGAAAGATTCACAGAGCCCATCCTAATTTTAGGTTATTTTTAGCTATAAATCCACCTAAAATTCATGCTTCAAGAAATGTACTTTCTCCTTCCTTAAGGAGCAGATTTTTAGAAATCTGGATAGAGGAAGTCTTAAAAGAAGAAGAATTAGAAGAGTTAGTAAAAAGATGGGCAACAAGAACATAAATAGTATTTTTAAATGAATCAGTAATTGCATTTATCTCCACTTTAAACCCTCTTTTTTTTGCAAGAGAAATAAGAGGAGTAAAATCAAATTCTTCCTTACCATAAATAATTTTTTGTATATAGTAATATAAACTGCCGTAGGGCATTTTTACCCAAGGTAAACAAATAAATTTACCTTCTTTTTTTAATACCCGTTTTATCTCATCCCAAAATTCTGATTTGAAAATAAAAGCTGTAGGAAAACCAGAAAATATTAATGAAAAACTATTTTCTTTAAAAGGCAATGCTTCTGCCTTAGCCTGAATAAAATATGTCTTGCTTTTCTTAGCATATTTCAACATAGAAAAAGACAAATCTATAGCAACATCTATTTTTGATAGCCAACCTGCGGTTCCTATCTCTAAACTAAGTCCTTTAGGAGCAAATTTTAAAGCATTAATTTGCCAAATAATCCACTTTTTACCAAAAATAAGAGAGATTAAAGGTCGATATAAAAAAGCTAATGGGCCATAAAATAATTTAAAAAATCGATAAAGCATATATTAAAATAGCATAAATGAATAAATGTCCAAAATCCGCGATTGAATTTTAGAGAAGGATATTTTTAATAAAGAAATGAAAAAAATTAAGAAAGAACACCAGAATTATCCCCTACGAAGTAAATGTTTTATAACAATTCCCTTAAATTAGGCAAAAAATGCTCCTTTAAGACCCACTTAAGACACTCTTCTGCCTTAGAAAAAATAATTGCACTGTTTTTTCAATATAACAAAACTACCTAGCATCATACCATTTGACTACTTGCTCTGGCTCAAAATCAAGGTTTGTTGCTATCACTTTATATCTTTCCTTTAAATCAATTTGTTTTCACCAAATAGCCTTTGCTGATATGGTCTTCTTACCACAATTAGCCTAAATGCTCTCTTTGTCTTTTCCACACAATGTAGTGTCTCGGCAATATGTCTATTTTCGTATGGTCTCCATCCATCTTCTTTTATAGACAAAATCGCTTCTTTGACTGCTCTATCTATATGAGCACCTATGGCATATTTTATCCTCTTTTGTTCACAATAATTAAATATCTCTGCTTGATATGATGCCGCATCTGCCCTTAAATATCCTATCCTTTTGCCTTTAGGGATTTGCCTTTCACAGTATTTTATAAACTCCAAGTTTTTGGCTACCCTAAACCCTTTAATCCTTCTCCTTCGCCCATCCGTCTTAACCAGCTATAAAAGGCATCACTTGAGGAATTCTCTCTATGCATAATAATTCTCTTAAACCTTCATCTACTTTGATAATTGGAATAGTAATGTACCTTAGATGGTTTATAGATATCCTTAAGTGACATACATCTTCTCGACTTTTTTGACACTTTGTATTATGGCTTAAAGTAAAAGGCAGTAATTGAAAGTTTGGAAAAACTGCGGGGTAAATATAATGGTTAAAGACATAGTAGAAATAATCATTCTTGCTTGTTTCTTTGTCTGGCTCGTGTGGTACGGAGAAAAAAACATAAAAAAGCTTTCTCAAAGGCATAAAGAAAGTAGGGTATAAGGAAGAACGGAAATGTTTGAAACTCCGACGCTCATTTTCGGTATCGTTGGTGTAATTATTGCTATTGTGGGATGTTTGGTGTATGTGGTGAGGGGTGGAGAGGAGAAGTCTATTTCAAATTATCACGAGTTTTCCTGTGATTATGATATATATGGATGGATGAAATATTCTTATAGTTAGGAACCCTGGCTTTCAACAAAATTTGCCTTATATCGTGATCTGATAAGTCTAAAAATCTTCGTGCATCTTACCTTTGAATAAAGTTATTTCAAAAGATTGTCAAGAAAATAGTTTGTAGCTTGACACAAAAAAAAGAAATGCTATAAAAATGGGGGTGGGGATGTAGCTCAGTTGGGAGAGCGCCTGCCTCGCATGCAGGAGGTCAGGGGTTCAATTCCCCTCATCTCCACCATTTTTTCTTTTTGGAGAAAATATGAGAACGGCTGAGGTGAAGCGGGAAACAAAAGAGACAAAAATTTCTCTTTTTTTAAATATAGATGGTAAAGGAAATCTAAAAGGTACAACAGGTATTGCCTTCCTTGATCACATGCTTACTCTTTTTTGCACACATGGTTTTTTTGATTTAAATCTTGAAGTAAAAGGTGATTTAGAAGTAGATGCTCATCATACTACTGAAGATTTAGGTCTTTGTTTAGGTATAGCTTTAAAAAAAGCTTTAGGAGATAAAAAGGGGATTAATCGTTTTGGACAAGCTGCAATACCTATGGATGAAGCCCTAGCACAGGTTTTTATTGACCTTTCTGGTCGCCCTTTCTTTTTTTATAAAGGAAAATCACTTAGTGGACAAGTAGGACAATTTGATTTGGAGTTAGTAAAGGAATTTTTTCGTGCTATGAGTAATGAGGCTAAAATGAATTTGCATATTCATCTGCTTTATGGTGAAAACAAACATCATTGTATAGAAGCTATTTTTAAGGCATTTGCCCGTGCATTAAAGGAGGCAGTAAGCTTATTTCATCCTGACATCATTCCCTCTTCAAAAGGAGTGTTATAGATGATCATTATCCCAGCAATTGATTTAAAGGATGGGAAGTGTGTAAGATTGCGCCGTGGTGAAGAAGGGACAGAAACTATTTTTCATGAAAATCCTATAGAAATTGCTAAATATTGGGAAAAACAAGGAGCAAAAAGACTTCATGTAATTGATTTGGATGGAGCATTTTTGAAACATCCAATTCATTATGAAATAATTAAAAAAATTGCTAAAGCAGTTTCTATTCCTATACAAGTAGGTGGTGGTATTCGTAGCAAAGAAGATATTAAAGCTTACTTAGATGCTGGAATAAGTTGGGTTATTATAGGTACTTTGGCATTAAAAGATGAAGAAAATTTTAAAAAAATCTGTCAAGAATTTGCTGGACATATCCTTTTAGCCATAGATGTTAAAGATGGAAAAATTGCTATTGAAGGTTGGAAAAAGGTTACAAAAGAAAGTCCATTTGATTTAGCAAAAAAAGCTCAAGAATTAGGTATAGCAGGTATAAATTACACTGATATTTTAAGAGATGGAATGGAAACAGGTGTAAACCTTGAAGGTTTAAAATCATTCTTAAAAGAATTAGATATTCCTGTGTATGTAGCAGGAGGCATATCATCTATTGAAGATATAAAAAGGCTTTTACATCTGCAAAAAAAAGGGCTAGCAGGAATAATTGTTGGGCGAGCCCTTTATACAGGTAAAATAAATTTAAAAGAAGCAATAAAGTTGATTGAGGGTGATTATGGAGGAAGAACTCACCTACGAGAAAGCAGGAGTTAGTCTAAAAAGGGCTAGTGAAGCAATAAATCGCATAAAAAAATTGGTAAGAAAAACACATAGAACCAGCGTTCTTTCTGACATAGGTCATTTTGCTGCTTTTTTTGCATTTGATAAAGAAAGATATAAGGATCCTGTTTTAGTATCTTCAACAGATGGTGTAGGAACAAAGTTAAAAATTGCCTTTATGCTTGATAAGCATAATACTGTTGGCATTGATTTGGTAGCCATGTGTGTTAATGATATCATTGTTCATGGTGCTACACCTCTGTTTTTCTTAGACTACATTGCTACTGGTCATTTATCTCCAGAAAAAATTGAACAAATAATGGAAGGCATTGTTGAAGGATGTGCTCAAGCTGATTGCGCAATCGTTGGAGGAGAAATGGCAGAAATGCCTGATTTTTATAAACCAGGTGAATATGACTTAGCTGGTTTTGTTATTGGCATAGTAGATAGAGGAAAGATTATAGATGGATCAGAAATCTCTGTTGGTCATCAGATTATAGGATTGGCTTCCTCTGGTCTACATAGTAATGGTTATTCTTTGGTCCGTAAGCTCTTTTTTGAGCAATTAAAATGGCCATTAGATAAATATCTAGAAAGTTGCCAATGTACATTGGGTGAGGAATTATTAAAACCCACTCGAATTTATGTGCCAGCAATTTTGAATATATTAAAAGATTTTCGCATTGCTGGTATGGCACATATCACTGGTGGAGGAATACCAGAAAATTTAAGTCGTATTTTACCAAAGGGCTGTAAAGCTGTTATTAAAAAAGGAAGTTGGAAGATACCACCTATCTTTCAAATTATTCAACAAACAGGTAAAATAAAAGAAGAAGAAATGATACGTACTTTTAATTGTGGTATTGGACTCATTTTAGTAGTAAATGCAAAATATTGTGATGAAGTTATGGACAGACTCAGAGGATTAAAAGAAACACCTTATATTATTGGTGAAATTTTAGAAAGAAAGGAAAATGAATCAATAGTGGAGTTTGTATGATTTTGGTTAGTGCTTGTTTAATAGGTTTAAAATGCCGATATGATGGTAGTAATGCTATTTGTCCTGAACTTTTAGAAATGTTAAAAAACAAACCATTTTTGCCTGTCTGTCCAGAACAATTGGGAGATCTTTCTACACCTAGACAACCAGCAATAATTGTTGGTGGAACAGGTGCAGATGTACTAAAATTAAAGGCAAGAGTAATCAATGAAATAGGACAGGATGTGACTTTTAATTTTTTAAAAGGAGCAAAAAAAACCTTAGAAATGGCAGAGTTGTTTAAAGTAAAAATTTGTTATTTAAAAGAAAGAAGTCCATCTTGTGGAGTAAATTTTATTCATACTAAAGAAGGTCTTGTAAGAGGTATAGGAGTAACTACGGCTATGTTATTGAAGAATGGATATAAGGTTATTGGTGTACAACCAGGTGAATTTAAAAAGGAGGAAAATGATGAGTAGAAGATGTGAAATCTGTGGAAAACAACCTTCAGTAGGACATAAAGTTAGTCATGCTAATAATAGAACAAAAAGAAGATGGCTTCCTAATTTGCAAAAAGTAAGAGCAATAGTAAATGGTAGGGTAAAACGTATCAGAGTTTGCACCAAATGTCTTAAAGCAGGAAAAGTGATAAAGCCAGGTGTTAGAGTATTTTAAACTCCCAAACGCTTTACTTCCTCAACAGCATCAATGGCTTGAAGTGCACTAATTATTTCTTGGAGATGAGCATTATTTTTCACTTCTATAACAAAAGAACATATAGCTCTGTGATCCAAAGTGCTTTTTGTCTCAGAAGCTACAATATTTGCTTCTGCTTTTGCAATAGCAGCAGTAATTTCTGCAAGAATGCCTACTCTATCTTGACACCATATTTGAATTCTTACAGGATATACTTCATTAATTTTCTCCTCCCATACAACTTCTACTAAGCGTTCTGGATCAATTTGCCAAAGATTAGGACAATCTTTGCGATGAACAGTTATACCATGACCTCTAGTAATATAACCTATAATTTCATCTCCTGGTATAGGAGAACAACATCTTGCTATTTTTATTAAAATATCTTCTACTCCTTTAACTTTTATTCCTAAAGGAGATTTTTTATCTGTTGAGGCAGTTTCTTTTTGTTGCTCTTTTTTAGATGGAGCAGGAAGAAAACGGTTGATTACTTGTTTTAAAGAAACCTTTCCATAACTAATTGCAAGAAGGAGATCTTCAGGTGTTTTAAAAGAAAGCTGTTTAGCTATCTTGGTAAATTCAGGACTATTATAACAAGTCTGAAAATCAAGACCAGCTTTTTTAAATGCCTTTTCACACATTTCTTTCCCTAAAATCAATCCCTGCTCTCGTTCTAAGGTACGTAAATAATGATTAATACGACTTCTAGCTCGTGGTGTTTTTACAAATTTCAACCAGTCTTTTCTAGGATGTTGTTTAGGTGAAGTAATAATTTCTACAACATCTCCAGTATTAAGTCTATAACGAAGAGGAACAAGTCGACCATTTACTTTAGCTCCAACACAGTGATGACCTACTTCTGTATGAATACAATAAGCAAAATCAACTGCTGTTGCACCAACTGGCAATACCTTTATGTCCCCTTTTGGAGTAAAAACATAAATTTCATTTGGAAATAAATCAGTTTTTATTGCTCGTAAAAACTCCCTGGGATCTTTTAATTCCCTTTGCCATTCAAGGATTTGCCTTAACCAAGCAAAACGTTCTATTTCTTTTTCATCTGCTTTATTTCCTTCTTTGTACCGCCAATGAGCAGCAATACCTTCTTCTGCAATCCGATGCATCTCTTCTGTACGAATTTGGATTTCAATACGTCCACCATAAGGGCCAATTACAGTAGTATGAAGACTTTGATACATATTGGGTTTAGGCATAGCAATATAATCCTTAAATCTGCCAGGAATAGGTTTCCAAAGAGAATGTACCATACCTAATGCTTCATAACATTCTTTTACGGTTGTAACAATAATCCTAAAAGCAACCAAATCATAAATTTGATTTAAATCAATTTGTTGCCTTTTCATTTTGAGATAAATGCTATAAATGCTTTTATGTCTTCCCTCTACTCGACCTTTTATCCCAAATTCCTCAAGTTTTTTTTCTAAAATAGATTTTATTTCCTGAATATATTTTTTTTCTTCACTTTTTCTACGAGCAATACCTTGAGCAATCTGCTGATATACTTGTGGTTCAAGATAATAAAGAGAAAGGTCTTCTAATTCTGTTTTTAACCATCCTATACCTAGACGTGCTGCTAAAGGGGCATAAATTTCAAGTGTTTCTTGAGCAATTAAATGTTGTTTTTCAGGTGTCATATAACCTAAAGTACGAAGATTGTGTAAACGATCAGCAAGTTTTACTAAAATAACTCGAATATCTTGAGCCATAGCAAGTATCATCTTGCGAATATTTTCTGCTTGTCTTTCTTCTCTAGAAGAAAAAGTAAGTTTGCTTAACTTTGTTAGCCCATCAATAATAAGTGCAATTTCATCTCCAAATTGTTCTCTAATATCATCTATAGTTGCTTCAGTATCTTCAACCGTATCATGTAAAAGCCCACAAGCAACAGTAACAACATCTAAACGCATCTTAGCTAAAATAGCTGCTACTGCTAAAGGATGAGAGAGATATGGTTCACCTGAAAGACGTGTTTGTCCTTTATGAACCTTGGCTGAATAAATATAAGCTTTTCTTATTAAAGCAATGTCTGCTTTGGGATTATAACTTAATATTTGGTCAATAATGTTTTCTATTCTAATCATAGACTTTTTATTAGTTTTTCAATCTTTTCCTCTATTTCTGATAAAGAAATAAAAATTGTTTCCTTTGTCTTTCTTATTCTTATCTCTACCTTTCCTTTTTTCAATGCCTGCCCAATAGTAATCCTTAAAGGAATACCAATCAAATCAGCATCTTTAAATTTTACTCCTGCTCTTTCTTCCCTATCATCATAAATCACTTCCCAAGAAACAGAAAGCCTTTTATAAAGTTTTTCAGCTATTTCTCTTATTTCTGTTTTTTTCACATCTACTGGTAAAAGATAAATCTGAAAAGGAGCTAATGGAAGAGGGAAAATAATACCATCTTTGTCATGATTTTGTTCAATAGCTGCGGCTAAAGTGCGACCAATTCCTATTCCATAACATCCCATTACAATATATCTTTCTTTTCCTTTTGCATCTAGATATGTAGCCCTTAAAGCCTCGCTATATTTTGTACCTAATTTAAAAATATGACCTACTTCTATACCCCTTTTAAACTCTAATTCACCACCGCAGCGAGGGCATTTATCAGATGGTGTGATAAAACGAAGGTCAGCAAATTGAGTTATAGGAAAGTCATCTAAATTTACATTGATAAAATGATAATCTGTTTTATTTGCACCAGTAACAAAATTAACCATTCCTTTTATACTCTGATCAGCCAAGATAGGTATGTTAAGCCCTATTGGACCTGCAAATCCTACTTCTGCTCCAGTTAATTCTTTTATTATTTCTGGTGGTGCTAAAGTAAGTTCATTGCAACCAATTAAATGGCTAAGTTTAATCTCATTAACTTCATGGTCACCACGTACAAGCACAGCTATTGGTTTATTATCTGCAAGATAAATAATGGTCTTAACCAATTTTTTTGGAGGAACACCAAGAAAGGCTGTTACCTCTTTTACTGTATGTTTGCCTGGAGTAAATACTTCCTCTTTAGGTTTTGGTGTTTCAGAGGATAAAGTATCATTTATAACTACTTCAGCTTTTTCCACATTTGCTGCAAATTTGCATTTTTTACAAAAAACAATAGCATCTTCACCCACATCTGCTAATACCATGTATTCATGAGAAAAGCTCCCACCAATAGCACCTGTTTCAGCCTCTACTGCCCGAAACACTAAACCACAGCGAGAAAAGATTCGATTATAAGTTTCATACATTTGCCAATAAGTCTTTTCAGCACTGGCATCATCCACATCAAAGCTATAGCCATCTTTCATAATAAATTCTCTTCCACGTATAATGCCAAATCTAGGGCGAATTTCATCCCTAAATTTTATTTGAATTTGATAAAGATTTAGAGGTAAATCTCGATAAGAACGTACTTCATGACGAACTAGATCCGTAATTACTTCTTCATGTGTTGGACCAAGACAAAAATTGCGATTATGTCTGTCTTTAAAACGCAAAAGCTCCTTTCCATATCTTTCCCAACGACCTGTCTCCTGCCATAGCTCAGCAGGTTGCACCAATGGTAATAAAAGCTCTTGAGCACCAATTCGATTCATCTCTTCACGCACAATATTTTCTATTTTACGAATGGCACGCAAACCAAAAGGTAAATAAGAATAAATGCCTGAAGTCAATTTCCGAATCATACCTGCTCTAAGCATCAATCGATGACTAGCAATCTCTGCTTCACTTGGAGATTCTTTTAAGGTAGGCAAAAATATTTCAGAAAAACGCATAGACCCTCCTTAATGCTTCAACATCTTTTTGATCTCATCCACTAATGTTGTTATCAATAATTCTTCTTTTATTTTTTTAATCACTTTACCTTTTTTAAAAAGAATACCTACACCTTTTCCTCCAGCAATGCCAATATCTGCCTCTTTTGCCTCACCAGGCCCATTGACAACACAACCCATTACTGCCACTTTAATAGGTTCTTTCACCCAAGAAAGTTGTCTTTCTACTTCAGAAACAAGACTTATTAAATCAATCTCACACCTTCCACAGGTAGGACAACTGATTAAGTCAATCCCATATTTTCTTAAACCCAAACTACGTAAAATTTCATAAGCAATCTGGACTTCAATTACTGGATCACCAGTTACAGAAACCCTAATAGTTTCTCCAATACCTTCCATTAAAAGGATACCTAAAGCAATAGCTGATTTGACAGCACTGCGCAAAGGAGGTCCTGCTTCTGTTACACCAATATGAAATGGATAGTCTACTTTTTCTGCTAACAATCGATAAGCAGAAATAGTATGAAGCACATTTGAGGATTTAAGAGAAACTTTAAAATTATAAAATCCCCATTTTTCTAAAAAAGAAATGCTTCTTAAAGCACTTGCAACCATAGCCTCTGGGGTAGGGCTTTTATATTTCTTTAAAATATCCTTTTCTAAAGAACCACTATTAACCCCAATACGCACAGCTACTTGATATTCTTTGGCTATATCTATAACTTTTTTTAATTTTTTTTCTCCTCCAATATTACCAGGATTAATTCTAATACCATCTGCTCCCTTTTTTATAGATTCTATAGCTAATTTATAATCAAAATGAATATCTGCAATAAGGGGAATATTAATTTGTTTTTTTATTAAAGGTATAGCCTCTACTGCCTTTTTATCAGGCACGGCAATACGAATTATCTCACATCCTACTTCCTCAAGTTTTTTAATCTGCCTTAATGTCTTTTCTATATCTATTGGATGAGTGGTTGTCATAGATTGCACCCTTATAGGAGCACCTCCACCTATTTGCATTTTTCCTAAAAAAATTGGTCTTGTTTTTCGCATAATATATTTAGAATAGAATAAAGGTATATTTTTGTAAACGCTTGACATATCATTTTGTCACAGCCATATTAGTATTAATGCTTTATTGGAGAATATTTTTGCTATTTATTCTCATTTTTTTATCTTCTTTTTGTTCTGCTCAAAATAATGATTTTGCAAAGTTACGAAAAGAAATGGTGGAAAAACAAATTAAGGCTAGGGGAATAAAAAATAAAAGAATTCTAAAAGTTATGGAAAAAGTTGAAAGGCATAAATTTTTACCTCCTTTTTTGCAAAAATTTGCTTATGAAGATCGTCCATTACCTATAGGACATGGTCAAACTATCTCTCAACCTTATATTGTAGCATTGATGACAGAACTACTTTGCCCAAAACCAACAGACAAAATACTTGAAATTGGTACAGGCAGTGGATATCAAGCAGCTATTTTAGCAGAATTAGTAGATAAAGTATATACTATTGAAATTATACCTGAATTGGCAAAATTAGCAGAAAAAAGACTAAAAATACTTGGTTATAAAAATGTATTTGTAAGATGCGGAGATGGATATTTTGGATGGCCTGAAGCAGCTCCTTTTGATGGAATCATTGTCACATGTAGCCCTGAAAAGATACCTCAACCTTTAATTGAACAATTAAAAGAAGGGGGACGCATGGTCATTCCAGTAGGAGAGGGATGGGCACAAAAATTATTAGTCTTGCATAAAAAAAAGGGTAAAATTATAAAACAATATATCACTGATGTACTTTTTGTACCAATGAAACACTAAATCCAAAAATAAGGGGGGTATATGTACAAAAAAATAATCTTAACTATCCTCCTACTTCTATGTGGAGGTATAACCTATTATTTTTATTTTTTATCACATACTGATTTTATTTTTTCCCATATTTTTTATATACCTATAGTGTTAGCCGCATTTTGGTGGGGAAGAAAAGGTATTTGGATAGGTGTATGTTTAGGTATTTTATTAATGGTTTTTCATTTCTTTTCTAATTTAAACACTCCATTTCTATCAGATGCTATTAGGTTTGTTATGTTTGTTACTATAGGATTAATAGTAGGTCTTTTAAGAGAAAATGCATTACATTCAGAAAAAAAATTAAAAGAAACACAAGACTATTTAAATAATTTAATACATTGTGCTAATGCTCCTATTGTGGTTTGGGATAAAGATGGGAAAATAACTCTTTTTAATACTGCCTTTGAACGTCTCACTGGTTATCAAACCGATGAAGTAATAGGTAAACCATTTACAATTTTATTTGGTCAAAATGCTAAAGACAAATCTCTTAAAAAAATTGAACATGCTTTAAAAAATCAGTATGAAGATGGAATAGAAATTCCCATTTTATGCAAAAATGGAAAAGAACGTATTCTTTTATGGAATTTTGCTAAAGTCTATGCTTCAGATGGCGAAACTTTAATAGCTACAATTGGGCAAGGGCAAGATATTACATTAAGGAAAGAAGCTGAAGAAGCATTACATTTGAAAATAAAAGGGCTTGAAAATCATGGACGTGTTAAAGAATCCATGCTTGAACAACAAATGAAAGAATTAGCTGCCTATGAGCGAGTTATAGATGCTATGCTCCGTACCCTTGATTTAGACAAAAGGCTTGAAATTGGACTTAAAGAACTTATGAATCTCACAGGAGCAGAAAAGGCTGGAGTAAGTATTAAGGAAAATGATCGTTTGGTTATACGAAAACAATTTGGCTTTTCTGAAGTTTTCACAGCCTGGGCAGGTGATTTAGCTATTGAGGATGTTACTTCACTTAATGAAATTACTGTGGGATGGAATAATATACCTGATCCCTCTTCAAAGCTTGAAGTGGCACTTAAAAAAGAAAGAGTAAAAAGCTGGGCAACCGTTCCTCTTAGGTCAGAACAAGGTTTCTTTGGTATTCTTATCCTTGCCTCTGAAAAACCTGAGGCATTTTTAAAGGAACAAATCAATATTCTTTCTGCATTAGCAAATAGATTCACTTTAATGTTAGAACAGGCAAATTTATATCGCATAGCACAAGAAAGGCTTGCCCGTTTAACTACATTAAGGGAGATTGATAGTGCCATTTCAGCTAATCTTTCTATGGAAGGAATAATTGAAATTGTCTTACGTAAAGTCAGCCCTCATATTTGGGTTGATGCTGTAGGAATAAGTTTAATTGATTGGGAGAGAAAACGAACTATATTAGCACGATTACATTTACCTGGTGATGTAAATATAGAAGGAGAGGCATTTCGTCTATCAGAAAGTCTATTAGCCCAATTAGGTATTGAGAAGAAACCTGTAATCATTTATGATATTAAATCTGATCCACGTGTACAAAACCACCGAGATATTGCGCGAAAATATAATCTTTCTTCTTATGTAGGAGTGCCTTTAGTTGTTCAGGACAAAGCTATTGGTGTACTTCATTTATTCACTGTAGAACCTAAAAAATTCTCTCATGAAGATTTGGATTTTTTTGTTACTATGGCTGGACAGGCAGCTATATCTGTACAAAATGCCCGTTTATATGAAGAAGCAACAAGACGAGCTGAAAATATGGAAGCTCTTGCTAAAGTAACATTCAATTTTACACAAGTTAGTCATGAAAAACAATTAGCTGAACAAATATTGGTTTCTGCCTGTGAAACTACTGGTGCTGAAATGGGGGCTTTATTTTGGTATAAAGAAAATGAAAATAGTCTTGAATTACTTGCTGGAATAGGTATTCCCGATAAAGTAATAAATCATTTAAAAGAAATGCAACCACTTCCTGTAGAACCAAGGGCAGGATTACTTGGACTTGTAGCCTCTACAAGAAGATCTATTTATGTACCAAATATAAGCAAAGAGCCTAGCTTAGAATTTTTAGAAAATGGTTCAGCTTATATTGTACCTCTTGTATATCGTGAACATCTTTTTGGTGTATATATTTTTCTTTCAAAACAAATAGATGCATTTTCACCAGAACAACGTGCTTTGGCTGATACATTTGTAGGCTATGTTTCAACTACACTTGAGAACGCCAGATTATTTAAAGAAACTCAAAAGGCTTATGAAGAGCTAAAAGCTACACAAGAACAACTTATTCAAGCTCAAAAGATGGAAGCTATAGGAAGGTTAGCAGGAGGAATAGCTCATGATTTTAATAATCTGCTTACAAGTATTCAAGGATTTGCAGAACTTGCTTTAATTAAACTCAAAGAGGATCATCCTGTTTATTATCATATAAAAGAGATTCAACGAAATGCTATGCGGGCAGCCAATTTAACGCGCCAATTGCTTCTTTTCAGTCGTAAACAACCCATGGAGTTAAGACCAATTTGTATAAATACAATAATTAAAGATATGATGAAAATGTTAAACCGTCTTATAGGTGAAGATATTACTTTAAAGACTGAACTTGCAGATTCACTTTGGACTGTTAAGGCAGATGCCGGAAGTATTGAACAAGTAATTATGAATTTGGTTGTTAATGCAAGAGATGCAATGCCAAAAGGAGGAGAAATTTTGATAAAAACTGAAAATGTTCATATAGATAAAGAATATGTAAAAACTCATACTGAAGCTAGGATTGGAAATTTCATTTGCCTTTCTGTTAAAGATCAAGGGATTGGAATGGATAAAAACACATTAGCACATATTTTTGAACCTTTCTTTACTACTAAGGAGCCTGGAATAGGCACAGGATTGGGACTAGCAGTAGTCTATGGTATTGTCAAGCAACATGAGGGATGGATTGAAGTAGAAACCTTAAAAGGAAAAGGAACAACTTTCAAAATATATTTACCAGCAGTTTTTATAGGTCCAATAGAAGAAGAAAAAACTATAACTTCATTAAGCTCTTTAAAGGGGAAGGGTGAATGGATTTTGTTAGTAGAGGATGATGAATCTGTAAGAGAATTTGCTAAAAAAGGACTTTCTGAAAATGGCTATATAGTTTTTACTGCAAGAAATGCGAAAGAGGCATTTGATATTTTTGAAAAAAATAGAAAAAATTTTGCTCTTATTTTTAGTGATGTTGTATTACCAGATGGAAATGGACTTGAACTAGCAGAAAGATGTTTTAGATTAAAACCAAAAATTAAAATTGTATTTGCAAGTGGCTATAGTAATGAAAAAATAGATTGGGAAGTTATTCAAGGATATAGATATATTCAAAAACCATATTCATTATCTGAATTACTTAAAATTGTAAAAAATACATTAGAAGAATAATTTACCATAACTTTTTTAATAAGGTATTAGGATAATAAAAAAGAAGAATTTCTTTAAATGATTTCCCTTCTTTACCCAATTCTGCAGCACCCCATTGAGAATAACCTACACCATGACCCCAACCATGTCCTTCAAAAATAAATGTATTACCAAATTTTTTAATAGAAAAAAGAATTTCTGGTAACTTTAAAGCCCTTCTTAAAGTAGTACGAGTGCGAAAGATGCCATTACCTTTATCAGCAATAATTTTTATTTTTATGATCCTCCCTGAAGGGCCTTTTTCTACTGGAACAATATCTCTTAGTCCCTTTATTTTCAAACCAATCCTTCTCAATGCATTTTCCACTTGATCTACTTTGAATTCCTTTTCCCAATAAGCCATTTTCCCTTTAAGACTAGGTGGATCAGGATGAGCAATAAGGTAAGATTTATATAATTTAAATATGCTTTTTGCTGAAGCAGTATAACCTCCACTATTAGCAGTATACATAGCCAAAATAGGCCTTCCTTTCTCCACTAAAACAAGACCCTCTGTCTCTCTTACTGCTTGTGTAGTCCTATCTGTTTCCCTATCTACTCCTCCATATGCTTGATCCCCTTCATAATCCACTAAATCATAATCCCAGTTTTTGCGGTGAAGTACTTGATAAAGGGCATATGTTCGAGCTGCCACTGCTTGTGCCTTTAATGTCTCTAACGGCCATGAAGACCAAGATTCAGATGGTACAACACTTAATAAATAACTTTCTATATCAACAATGTTTAAAACCATTAAATTATTTTCTTTTATTTTAATAAAAATTCGTCCTCTTAATTTTTTCCTTTTTCCTTTAACTATTACTTCTAATGGAGTTTCAGCATTAATATTTATAGATTTTGAAAAAAAGTTTGTGTTTTTAATATATATTTTTCCATTTTTTAAATAACATATAATTTCATTTTTTAAAAAGGGATGATTATTAATAGATAAATTTTTACCTCTTATTTTTACTTCTTTTGCTTTACGGTGAATCAATACTCTTACTTCTGGTCTTTTTATCTTTGGTATTGGTGGAGCAATGGCTTTTTTTGCTTTTTCTAAAAGCACCTCTGTTTGAAATCTAAATCGCCCTTGAGGATATTTTTTAAGATATAATTCTAATGTCATTACAGCATCTTTAAATCTCCTTGTCTCAAAAAGTAAAAGCCCTTTACGATAAAGGGCAATCTCTTCCCCTTCAGGATATTCTTTTATGATCTTCTCATAAATATTTAATGCCTCTTCTTCGGCATCTAAAAAAGTAGCTAGTAAATTTGCTTTATATAAAAGAGCCCTTAGTTTTGTTTGACGATAGGTTGTTACTTCATAGGCTGTGTTATATGCATCAAGTGCTTCTAAATATTTACCTACATCTATCAAATAACTAGCATAATTAATGTTCCATTGTGCTAATCTTTCTGCAGAAAGTGTATCTTCTTGAGCTAAAGCAATAATAGGCAATAAAATTAAGATAAAGATAAAAATTCCTCTTTTTACCATAGCTCATTCCTTTAAATTTTTTTGAATAAAAAAATTTTTCTTAAAAATACCTTTTTCTACTTTACCTTTCAAAGAAAAAATTTTTTTATCCACATTAAAACTTCCTTCAGCAAAGAAACGCATCAAAGGTGAGATAAAGCGTATATTTTTAAAATTAATAATTTTTGGTGTACCTTTAATTACACAAATAACATTATCAAAAGGTAAAGTATCTTCAAGTTTGGCAGGATTTAACTTGATTATTCTCATAATATCTAAAATAAATCCTAATGATTTATGTAAATTAGAAAGTTTCATAATTTGACCTGCTTCAATATTTAATAACCCATCTATTTTAGCATTGTCTATAAATTCTTTATCTGTCTTCCCTTGCGCACTTATAGTTAATTGGAAACCTGTTTTTCCTGTAACATAAATAGGTGCTTCATGAATAAAACATCCTAAAAGATGTTCTAAATTCACAGAACTAACCTTTGCTTCGCTAAAGCAATTGAGGAAATTATCAGTAAATTCACATCCAAGATTTAAATTTACATTACAAAATCTTGTATTAAGAGCCAATTGATTATTTGAATCAAACATAGCATCTATTTTTAGAGATTCAATAGGAGGATAATCTTCATATACAATTTGGTCAAATTCTAAATGCCATTGTGGTGATATTTTTGAAACTTTTTTACTCCAAGAAAAATCAAATGGTTTTGGTTTAGATTCAACTTTTGAAGAAACTGTTTTTTTCTTTTTTTCTTTTAATTTAACTAAAGGTGAAATAACAATTATTTTATTTTCTCTTTGATCAAGACGAGATTTACCATTTATGAGCAAATTTGTTATTCCCAAATTGTAATGAGCAATCAGCTCTTTATCAGGAAGTTTTTTTAAATCTATTTCTTTTAAAAAAATAGATGAAAAATCAATATCTTTAACCAAAAGATCTATCTGTGCTGGTTTAAATGAAAGTGGCCAATCAAAATCTGTTTTTAATTTTATAAATCCTTTTGGTGGAACAGCTATATTGCTTTCTAGATTTGATATTTCTATTTTTTCAGGTGAATAAGAAATATAGCCATTTAATTTTTCAATATTAAATATCTTTTTACGCCAAGCAATATTTATTGGTTTGGCTTTAAAATTAAATTTAGCAAAATATTTATTTTTAGAAAAATTTGTCTGAATGTCTTGAAAAACTATGCCTCCATTGAGATTAATAAATTCATCATTTAAAGTGTATATAAAATTAGAAGCATTTATTCCTATATTGTTTGATTTTATTGATGCAATTTTATTCTGCCACAAAAATGTCATTTCTGGTATAGAAATAACAAAATTTGAAGGTAAAGCTTTTGGCAAATTAGGTAAGAGAAAGATATTTAAAGGCTTGATTGTCTTTATATTTGCTTTAGAGGTATTTAAAAGAAATTTATTTTCTTCTTGAATCAAATTGATATTTAGATTTGTCAATAATATTTCTCCTTTTAGCTCTAAATCCTTATAAAAATTTAATTCATCTAAAATTTTCTTTTTATACTGAGGATTAAAATTAAAAAATGCTTTAGAAATTGAAGCCAAATCCAAAATAATCTTTTCACAATTTACATTTATGTTTGTTTTAATATAATTACCTGTTAAATTAGTAAATAAAGATGAACCTAAATTTAAGATTCCTATTTTCCAATTAATATTATTTCCAATAATATTAATTTGAATGTCCTTAATAGCAATAGGATAAAGACTATATAAAGATGGGAAAATACTTTCTTTTATATTCAAAAGATAATTATTGTTTTCTGCTTTAAGAAAAATCTGTTTTAAAATAGCTTTGCCTTTAACTGATAAATTAAATTCTTTTGGTAAATATCCAATTTTTTGCAAATAAATTAATAAACTACTTGTTTCTATTTCACATAAAGGGCTTTCAATCTCCCAAATCAAAGGCTTAGTAGAAATAAGATGAAAATTGAATTCTCCTTTAAATTGCAACTCAGGAATATTTAATAAAGTTTTTATTTTAAATTCCTTTGAAGAAACAGCAGAGAAAGAAACAAATAGAAAGATTAAAAAATAGAGAAAAAGAAATCTACGAATCATATTTTTAAAAAAGGGGCGAAAATCGCCCCTTTATTTTTATTTTAATACAAATACTACTTTTGCCTGAGCAAGGAAATTGGTCTTTTGATTATGTGTAAATATAGCTGCTGCATCATCAGAACCTACTTTTACATCTGTCATCTTTATTACACCTTTTGCCTTTACAACCATTGGATTATTAGAACCCCAAGTCTGAAGCAATGCCTTTGCTTTAGCCTCATCATTTGTAAAACCACCACAACCCCTTTCTACCAAAACAGAACTGACAATCTTTGAAGGGTCAAAAATTATTTCATTTTTATCCGTAAGTATACGATTAATTAAGGCTGGTCTAAAATTATATTCTCTTACATCCACAATAAGACCATCATGTGGGTGGGTAATCTCTGAAGGTTTTGCAACTTCAGGTGTTTCAGGAACAACTGATTTCTCCGCTTCAGGAATCAACTTTGGTTGATAAGAAGGAGCAGGAGGAGGCAAAAGTTTTTCATCTCTCATCAAAGGCAAAATGATATCATAAAGACCCCCTTTCCCTCTAATATAAAGTCTTAAACAAACTTCAGCATAACCCCGATTAGGATCATATTTTTCACCGCATTTAACAGCACCTTTTAAGAAACCTTCTACTGTTGTACGAATGACATCACTTTGCAACATACCATCTCTTACTGTAGTAGTGCCATAAAGACTAAGTCCTTGCAAAACCTCAAGCAAATCTCTCTGAGCTACTACTGTTGCTGCTCTAATTGCCCGATAACGACTCTGCCCTTCTTCAGAAGTCCCAATTACTTGAATATACCCTTCGCTAAAGACCTTTACAGGGTCAGTTACTGATTGCCAACCTTGCTGAGCAAAAACCTGAATAACCATTAAACAAACTAGAATACCCGCTAAAAGACCAAAAATTTTCTTCATTTTCCCCCTCCTAATATATATTCATGACATTTCTCAATTTCATTAATGCCAAAATCAACTCTGCCCCATCTACATAATCATCTGGTCTGAATTCACCTGAAAGCTCTGGCTCCATAAGCCCTCTTGTAGTTACATTCATCACTGCATTAAACCAGGCTACATTTACAGGCACATCAGGAAAAGGTGATTTTTCTGTACCAAAATAAGCTGTAGCTAAATTTTCATCACCAGTCAGTTTAATCAACAAATCTTCAAGGATAAAAGCCAATTCCTTACGTTTAATTGGCTCTTGCGGTTTAAATAAATATGCTTGTGTAGTTGAATCATATTTTGCTTGTAAACCTCTTACATTCCATTTAATTACTGTAACAATCTCATTTTCAAATGGATGACCTAAAGCATCAGCTGGAATAAAATCTGCTTTTGGTAATTTGGATTTTACAGGAATACGACCTGCTAAAAAGCGGTCTAAATGAAGCTCATCTATCAAAAGAGCAGCTACATCACCTCTTGTTACCTGCTCTTTTACAGCAATCTTTTTGGCTACATCGGTTAATGTATATTGACCACATGCCCTAACAATCTTTTGAACTTTTTTATACAAATTATCTGCCTTATCATGCCATTTACCAGGTTTACTAGAAATTACCTTTGCTAAAGTCTCTTCTGCTTTGCGAAATTCATAGGCACGATAATAAGCTATTCCCATAAAATAATGCATTGCAGAAGTAGTTTGATAATAAGGTAAATCTGCCTCATTTACTTTTTTAAGTTTAAGGGCATATTCATAATGATCTTTAGCTTCTCCTAACCAATCCTTTGGATGCCCTTCTGTATAAACACGGATAGCTGTTACATGATAAATGAATTTTTGACTATCACCATTAGCTTTCTTTCTTGCTTTTTTAAGAAAATCAATCGCTTTTTTCATATCTATAGCCATATGTTCTTTCTCACCTTGTTTACCAGCCTTAATTGCTAAGACCAAAGCTTTACCTGCTAAAGCAGGACTATAATCTTTATCAAGATAAAGAGCACGATCAAACCGCCTTTCTGCTTCATCTAAATCACCTCTTTCAATTGCCTCCATCCCTTGTAGATAATGATGGGGTGGATTATCTTCAATAGAAATAGGCACTGGCTTAAGCTTTGCACAAGCAACAATCAAAAACAAAATTAACCATACTATCCCTATTTTCTTAACCATTTTTTACCCCCTTATCTTGTAATAGATTTCCAAAAATCTTTAAGTACATCTTTTACTTCTTCTTGTTGAGCTTTTTTCTTAGCCTGAGCAGCTGTAAGTCTAACCATTTGACCTATTTTAAGACGACTCATAACATTTTTATCTGTAACAAGGATTATAGCCTCATTATCTGTAAGCCCTTCTTGAACGACTTTTCCTTTACCTATCTGTATATAAGAATCTATTTGACGATTGGTTACAGGATCTATCTCTATAAGGTGCTCAATAATTTCTACTTCATCGCCAGGTACAATTCCATCAGCCCTACCTAAAGTAATATAGGCTATTTTTTTTGCCCCAGAAGAATGTGTCATGATTTTACGAATATAGCCATAGATAGGAATAGCCTCTATTAAATGGACAGGAACATATCTATTAATTGCTTGTGAAAGTGCTTTTTGTGCTAATCCACAACTAAAACGGCAATTTTGACGTGCAATATCTGTCTCACTTCCCTTTACACTAAAACTTTTAACAACACGGCCAGTAGAAAAATCTATTACTCTAAAATTTAAAGTAACCTCTGCCCTTACACTACATTCAGGAGGAATATATATGCCTTCCTTAGTATAATAGCCTGGTTTTTGATTCTGACTAACTAAAACTTCATTTACTGCACCTACAATAGCATAATCAATATCCTTACCTAAACTAAAATATCTCTCTTCTATTTTTTCCCAATCAACTCCATGCTCCTCTTGATAACCAAGTTCCCTTGCTAATTGATTAGCACGTGAACGCTCCACTACTTCAAATGTTCCGGTTTTAGCAACCACATTATGCATTAATTCAGTAGCAACATGTCCCAATCTGCAACCCTTGCCTGAGTAATCTCCCATTTCCAAAACCACAATCCGTGGTTTTTTCTTCTGAAGCACATATTTAGGAGGCATAATTTCTGCCTTTTGTATATCTTGCGGAGTCTGATAATACTCTGCAATCTTTATAGTAGGTCCTACTGCAGCACATGAAAGGATAAAAATCAAACCTATTACTAAAGCAATCCTTCTCATATTTACCCTCCAATTAATAGCCTGTATAATTTCCATCAAAAATTACTCTACTTCCAGCCATCTCTGCTGGTATAAAAGAAAGTCCTGCTGCTTTTAATTTCTTTTTCATAACACGTCTTACAGAAGTAGGATCTGCTTCACTAAAAACCTCTATTTCTATATAATTACCTGTTTGACGAGCAATCCTATATCTCCAACCAATTTCATCTAAAAGATTTTCAATCCTATCTTGATCATTTGGAGAAACATTTCTGAATATAAGTACAACAAACTTAGCTCTCATAGTACTAAAGCGATCAACTATCTTTCTTACAAGATTATCCACACAGCGAGGTCCTACTTTAAGAGCAATTCTTGCTACACCATCTTGAATTCCATAATCCCCACCACGAGTAATAGTTTTGTTTCTATCCTGAACATTGGCAAACAATTCACCAGTAGTAACATCATAGGCTTTAAGACTAAGTGTAGCCATAACAAGATAATATCCATCAGAGGTAGGTCTCATACCTGCATCAAAACTTACTAATACTACTGCATCTCCAGCCTCTTGACGAGCAACTTCAATAGCTGTCTCCTCATCTATAATCATCTCCGCTGCCCTTCCTCTAATCCGCCTAAGCTCACTAGGCAAAAATACACGAAAACCATATTCAGCCAATTTATCTTCAATTAAATCAATAACTGTTTGTACTGCCTTTGAATTTTCTGGTAAATCAAGACCTGTTCGCGGCATATAAATTACTACTACTCGCCTTTCCTCAAACTGTGTCTCCTGAAATGCCCTTTTAAAACGAGGATCTTTTCTAAATTCTTCTAATGCATTTTTCAATTTATAATCATCAATAAGCACTGAAAGTTTTACTTTATATGTATCAGTAATGGGGTCTTTCCCCTCTGCCAAGACCTTATAATTTCTTACATAACCTGCACTGGCTGAAACTATCCTATCATAGATTAACCTTCCTTGACCGATTTCTGTTTGGGATTTTATATATGTCCCAAGCGCTTTTTCAATTGCTACTCTAATACCATTATTAATAGCTTCCTGGCGAGTATGTCCTTCTCCTATAGCAGTCACTTCAATTGCCAAACTAAAGCTAGTTAGAAATAACATTAGACAAAGAGTTAAACTTGCTACAATAATGCTCTTCCTCATAAAATGCCTCCTAATTAAGTGATTTTTAAAGGTTCTTATACCATCACAGCCATTATAAAGTCAAGAATTTTTCCCAAAATCCGCCATTGATTTTTTGTTAAAAGAAGACATTTGGGCTTTGGGCAAAATAGCTCTTTACTTTAGATTTGTGAGTGATTTTTAAAATTGCTTTGGGATGCTTGTTTTTTCTGTATAATTGTGATAAATTTTTATAGTGAGATTTGTTATCTATTTTCTCATTATTTTATGGCTTTTAGGATGTGGGCCACGTACTAAGATTGCCTGTTTTAAAGATTCTTCTTATCTGTTTAATAAAGCCAAAAAAAATATATTAATTACTATAGTAAATTATGACAATTGGCAGACAAAAGGTAATGAGGTTTTGGTTTCTAATATTGCAAATGCTGTTAAAGTAGAGTTATTAAAAGCAGGATATAATGTATATACATTAGATGTTAAGCATAAAAATAAAAAAAATTTCAAGGAGTTTTTAAAAGACTATCTGGCTAAAAATTCTATTGATTTTCACTTAGTAATAACTTTAGAACCCACAGAGCAGGAAAGAAAATTTATTCCTCCTTCTACTTATGTAAGTTATGAATTTATGATCGCAAATGTCTATGATAGATATGGGAGAATAAAAAGCTATTACTGGCAATTGCCTGTATTGAGAACGAGAGGAGCTCAACTTTATACATATCATATAGTGACCATAGATTTAGCCCTTTATGATGTTAGATTAAAAAAACAAATTTGGTTGGGGAAAGCTAGGACAAAAGGTCGTTCTGATGATGCAGAAAAATTTTATCTTAAACCTGCTATTAAACTTGTGCAAAAGCTTATAAATGAATTTACTCAAAATTCTCATTAAGATGATTTTCTATTGATCCATTCCTTTGCTTTTTTTCTAGCCCATTGGTCTACTATAAATATTTCCTCTATTTCTTTTACTGTTGTTGGTATATGAGCATTCATTACAGTTTCAATTAATTCTGGAATTTCAAGAAATTTTATCTTTTTTTTCAAAAATGCCTCTACTGCTATTTCATTTGCAGCATTGAGCACAATAGGCATACTTTTTCCGATTTTAGCTGCAATAAGAGCAAGTTTTAAACAACGAAATTTTTCTAAATCAAAAGGAAAAAATGAGAGGGTTAAATTAGTTAAATCAAGTGGGGTAAAAGGCAAAGGAAATCTTTCTGGAAAATTTAAGGCATAGGCAATAGGAATTCGCATATCAGGCTGGCTTAATTGTGCAAATATTACACCATCATGAAATTCTACTAATGAATGAATAATGCTTTGAGGATGAATAACAATTCCTATTTTTTCTAAATCTAAATCAAATAGCCACATAGCTTCAATTACTTCCAATCCTTTGTTCATTAAGGTAGCTGAATCAACACTTATCTTTGCTCCCATAGTCCAGCGTGGATGATTTATAGCTTGTTCTGGTGTAACATCTTTTAATAAAGAAAAATCCTTTTGCCAAAAAGGCCCACCAGAGGCAGTTAAAATAATGCGTTTTAATGTTTTTTTATCTCTTTCTAAAAGAAGCTGAAATATAGCACTGTGTTCACTATCTATAGGTAATAATTGATTTTCATATTTTATGCTTTTTTTAATAATATTTCCACCAGTTACCAAAGCTTCTTTATTTGCTAGGGCTACAGTTTTTTTAGCTTTTAAGGCAGCTAAAGTTGGTTTTAAGCCATTTATACCTACCATTGCTGAGACTACTAAATCAGCATTTGGATAACTTGCTATCTCTTGATAACCCTCTTCTCCCCAAAGGATTTTTGTTTTTGTTAAAAGTGCCTCTTTTAATGCCTGAGCATATTCTTTATTAATAACACAGACTACTTCTGGCTGAAATCTTTCAATTTGTTCTTTTAATAAACTGATATTTTTGCCAGCTGCTAATCCAACAATTTTAAACTTTTTAGGAAATATAGAAACTACTTCTAAAGTCTGCCGACCAATAGAACCTGTAGAACCTAAAATAACTAAATTTTTCATTTGAGCCACCATGATAAGAAATAATAGCTTACTGGTAAAGCAAACAAAACTCCATCAATTCTGTCAAGCATTCCACCATGTCCAGGTAAAATTTTTCCACTATCCTTACAACCAGCTTGGCGTTTAAGTGCGGATTCAAAAAAATCTCCAATTTGCTCAAAAATAGCAATAATAAAGCTTAAAAACAGAATTTTTAAAGTATTTAAAGGCAGAAAAAAAGAGGCAATTATTCCTAAAATAAAAGCACTACCAATACATCCTATAAGCCCTTCCCAAGATTTTTTAGGACTAACAGCTGGATAAATTTTATGCTTTCCAAATTTACGCCCCATATAAAATGCTCCAGTATCAGCAGCAAAGACAATAAAAAGTATCCAAAGGAGGAATTTTCTACCTTGAGGAAGTGTTAAAAAAGAAAAAGCATGTCCTAAAAGTAAATTGGGATATATAATTGAGAATATTCCTATTGTAAAAAATGATGAAATTTCAGATTTATGACCATAAGTCCAAATAAAATAAATAGTAAGAATAAAAAAAGCCATAAGTAAACTTAATATAGGAGAAGAAAAGGCAAATCCTAAAAGAACAATCAAACTAAGAAGGGTATAAAAAAAAGAAAAATTTTTATTTGGAAGATGCCATAAATTAACTTGTTCAAGAGATGCTATAAAGCCTACAAAAAAAATAAATATAAAAAAAAGAAAAAATGGTGAAAAAACTATTAGCCAAATAATTAAAGGTAAAGTAATGACAGCAGTAAGAATACGCTGCTTATGAGCCTTTTCCATTTTTTAATTGTTCAGAGATTTTCCCAAAGCGACGTTCTCTATTCTGATAATCCTTTAAGGCTTCAATAAATTCTGCTTTATGAAAATCTGGCCATAAAATTGGGGTAAAATAAAATTCAGCATAAGCACATTGCCAAAGTAAAAAATTGCTTATTCTTATCTCTCCTCCAGTGCGTATAATAAGGTCAGGGTCAGGCAAGCCTTTTGTCCAAAGAAATTTGCTAAATAAATCTATATTTATATCCTCTATTTTTATTTTATTCTGTTTTATTTTTTCTATCAAATTACGTACAGCATAAATTATTTCCTGTCTACCTCCATAACTTATAGCCAAATTGAAGATCATACTTTGACAATGTATAGTATCTTTTATAACACTTTGTAAAGTTTCATAAGTAGTTTTAGGAAGGAGACTTAAATCACCGATAGCCTGAAGACGTATATCTTCTTTAATTAGATTTTTCCGTTCCTCTTTTAAATAATCTTCAAGCAAATGCATTAAAAATTTTACTTCTTCTTGAGGTCTTTGCCAATTTTCATAAGAAAAAGTATAAAGTGTAAGTATTTTTATGCCTAATTCTCTAGCTGTTTCTACTATTTCTCTTGCCCTTTTTGCCCCTTCTTGATGACCAACTATACGTGGAAGTCCTCTCCTTTTTGCCCAGCGTCCATTACCATCCATAATAATGGCTACATGAACAGGCAATTTATTTAGTTTTATATCTTTCATAATTTTTAACCACTATTTCTCTAACTAAATTAGCTAATTTATTTTTTTCTTTTTCTGCATATTTAGAAACATCAATTGGTCTATCAATTATAATCGTCACATTTCCTGGTCTAATCCGACGACCTGATTTAGGTAGAATAGAAAATGTGCCAATAATACTAACTGGTACAATAGGTACTTTAGCTCGTAATGCTAACACAAAACCACCACTTTTAAAAGACCTAATATTTCCATCAAGACTTCTTGTACCTTCTGGAAAGATAATGATTGAAAAACCTTGTTTTATAATTTCTAAAGCTTTTAAAATTGCTTGATAAGCTGCTTTTGGATTTTCTCTTTCTACTGGAATATATCCACAAGCCTTCATTCCCCATCCTACTAAAGGAATATAAAAAAGGCTCTTTTTTGCCATCCATTTAAATTGGATAGGAAGATGAGCTAATAATGTAAAAATGTCATATTGACTTTGATGATTAGCAGCAAAGACATAAGGTCTTTTTAAATCAATATTTTCTAATCCTAAGATTTTTACTTTTACTCCACTTACCCAAAGTATGGTTTTTGCCCAATAACGGGCTAAAATGTGTGGTATGTGTTTTGTATAGGGGATAAGACTTGTAATTAAGGCAAGAGGATAAAAGAAAAAGCTAATTATAGCTATCCAAATAAAAACTAAAAAAAATCTTAACATAAATTAACCTTCAATGCATTTAACAAAGACTTTACGTGAACGTGGGCCATCAAATTCAGCAAAGAATATACCTTGCCATGTGCCCAATACTAAATGACCATTTTCAATGATTACTAAAACAGAAGAACCAATAATACTGGCTTTTATATGTGCAGGTGAATTGCCTTCTAAATGTTTATAATTTGCTTGCCAAGGAACAATCTGATTTAAAATATTTAAAATGTCTTCTGCTACACTTGGATCAGCATTTTCATTGATTGTTACTCCTGCTGTAGTGTGTGGGACATAAACAATACATAAGCCATTTTTTATTCCAATTCGTCTAATTACTTCAGCTACTTTATTAGTAATATCAATAAATTGTGTTCTTTTTGTTGTATTTAAAGAAATTATCTCCATTTTTTACCTCCATTTTTGATGAGTTTTTTAGCAAAAAAATTTAATTAATACAAGTTGACATAAAAGAAAAGTCAGAATAAAAGGAAGATATGAAAAAGATAACTCTTTTAGATTTAAAGACAAAAAAAGAAAAGAAAGAAAAGATTACTATGCTTACTGCTTATGATTATCCTTTAGCTCGATTGGTAGATGAAGTGGGAATAGATACTATTTTAGTTGGTGATTCTTTAGGTATGGTAGTACTTGGATATGAAAATACTTTACCCGTAACTATGACAGAGATGCTTCATCATATAAAGGCTGTAAAAAGAGGAGTGAAAAGGGCATTTTTAATCGGTGATTTGCCATTTATGTCTTATCAAGCCTCTATAAAAGAGGCAGTGAAAAATGCAGGTAGATTTATGAAAGCTGGTTGTGATGCTGTAAAACTAGAGGGTGGAAAAGAAGTAGTTGACAAAATAAAAGCCATTGTAGATGCAGGTATTCCCGTTTTAGCCCATATTGGTCTTACACCACAAAGTCTTTCAAAACTAGGAGGTTATCGTGTTCAAGGTACAGATGTGGAATCAGCCATTCGTTTAATAGAAGATGCCTTAGCACTTGAAGAAGCAGGTGCTTTTGGTGTTGTGCTTGAGTGTATTCCATATCAATTAGCTAAATTGATTACAGAAAAACTTTCTATTATTACTATTGGTATTGGAGCTGGACCTTATTGTGATGGGCAGGTATTAGTTATTCACGATTTATTAGGGCTTTTTGAAAAATTTACACCAAAATTTGTTAAAGTTTATGCAAATCTTGCCCTTCAAATAAAAGAAGCAATTATGAATTATAAGCAGGAGGTAGAAAAAGGTATTTTTCCAGATATAGAACATGCTTATAGTTTTTCTCAAGAAGTGTGGCAAGCACTTTTAAAAGAAGTAGAGAAAAAAGATGTCTAAAAATATCATTCTTATTGGCTTTCGTGCTACTGGCAAAACAACGATTGGTAAACTTTTAGCTCAAAAATTAAATAAACCATTTATTGATACTGACATTTTAATTGAAAAAAGGGCTGGTAAGACAATTGCTGAGATTGTAAAAGAAGAAGGTTGGTCTGGTTTTAGAAAAAGAGAAAAGATGATTATAAAAGAATTAGCTGAAAAAGAAGATATTGTTTTGGCTTTGGGAGGAGGGGCAATATTAGATGCAGAGAATGTAGAATGTCTTAAAAAAAATGGAATTTTTATTTGGCTTAAGGCTAAACCAGAGACCATTTTAAAACGTTTGTATCAAGATAAAAAAACCACTTCACAAAGACCAAGCCTTACTGGTAAATCACTTGATGCAGAAATAAATCAAATTTTAAAAGAGCGATTGCCCATTTATGAAAATATAGCCGATATATCTATTGATACTGATAAAATGTTGCCTGAAGAAATTATTAAAATCATAATGGAGGAAAGATGGCAAAAGCAAAAGTTTTATTAGTAGATGATAGCCCTTTTGTTTTAGCTATGCTTTCTGCACTGCTTCAATCTGAAGGCTATGAAGTTATTACAGCTCAAGATGGGTTGACAGCTATTGAGCTTACCTATACTGAAAATCCAGATATTATATTGTTAGATGTCATGATGCCCAAAATGAATGGTTATCAAGTGGCAAGATTATTAAAATTTGAAGAACAAACAAAACATATTCCTATTATTATTTTCACATCAAAAGATAAGCCAATAGACCGTTTTTGGGGATTGCAAACAGGGGCAGATGCTTATTTAGTTAAAGAAGAAGAACATGATAAGCTTTTAAAAACAATAGAATTACTTTTGAAAAAAAGACCAACTATTTCTCATACAGGGATTTCTCTTGAAAGACCTAGTTATTTAGATATTTTAATTAAAACAAATGATCTTTTGGATCGTAAGCTTTATGAGGCTACTATTATTAATCGTATTACTGAATTGGGAAAGAAAATCCCTGAAATTTCAGCTGCTGTAAAAGGAGTATTTAAACATGTTGAAGAGCTATTACCTTATGAAATAGCAGCCCTTTTTTTGGCTGAACGAGAGAAAAGCCGTTTTTTTATTTTAACAAAAAGTAAAATTTCTGAAGAAATGGTTCAAAAGATAAGTAAACACTGTAAAGATTTTCTTGAAAAAGAAAAGGATATGGATTTTCCTGATCCAGAAATTACTGTATTTGAATCAGGTTCAGAAGAAATAAAAGATTCTCAAAATACTTATTTTGCTCTCTTTTCTTCAGAGGGAGGTATTTATACTTTATTTTTCTTTTATGGTGAAGCAGTAGCAAAATTAGGACAGAGTGAAAAGGAAATCTTAAATCTTATTCTTGAACATGCCTCTATTATTCTTGAAAATGCTTATCTTTATGAAAAAATAAGGCTTAAATCTATAACTGATGAACTTACAGGTCTTTATAATCGGCGTTATTTTTTAGAAAGATTAGAAGCAGAATGGGAAAGGGCAAAGCGATATAAAAGACCTATTTCTCTTTTGCTTTTAGATATAGATTATTTCAAAAAAATAAATGATACTTATGGACACTTAGCTGGTGATAGAGTGCTAAGAACATTAGGAAAAATTGTTTCTCAACATATGAGGAGGTCTGAAATTGCTGGTAGATATGGTGGGGAGGAATTTGCTATTTTAGCTCCTGAAACAGATGCAGAAAGTGCAGTAAAATTGGGAGAAAGATTGAGGAAAACAATAGAGAATTATTCATTTCCAATAAATGGATATATAAATTTAACAATAAGTATAGGTGTGGCTGATGCTATTGGGGTAAATAGTGTAACTGAATTTATTCAAAGGGCAGATAACGCTCTTTATCAGGCAAAAGAGGCTGGTAGAAATCGGGTAGTAAAATGGGAAGAGGATAAAAATGCTAAGTCATTTCAGCAGACTTAAATATATAAATCTTTTTGGGATCTATAAAAAGTCTAATTTTTTCTCCCTTTTTAAATCCTTTATCTTCTGTTAATTTTACAAGCAATTTATTTTCCCCAATTTTAAAATGTAAAATTATTTCTGTTCCTAAATGCTCAATATGTTTTATCTCTTCTTCAAAACTATTTTCTATTTTTTCTTCCACAATTTTTATATCTTCTGGTCTAATTCCCAAAATAATTTCCTTCTCTTTTAATTCTTTTTTATCAATGTAGATTTTAAATTTATTTTTATCTATTAAAGTATAAAAATTCCCTGATTCTTCAAATATTTCTGTTTTTATCAAATTCATAGGAGGTGTTCCCATAAAACTGGCAACAAATATATTAGCTGGTTTTTTATATACCTCTAAAGGTTTTCCAATTTGTTGTATTTTTCCTTTTTTAAGAATAGCCAAACGGTCACCAAGAGTCATTGCTTCTGTTTGATCATGTGTAACATAAATTGTTGTTATACCAAGTTTTTGTTGTAAATTTTTTAATTCTTCTCTCATTTTTATTCTTAATTGGGCATCAAGATTAGAAAGTGGTTCATCTAAAAGGAATAAAGAAGGATGTCTTACAAGTGCCCTAGCTATGGCTACCCTCTGTCTTTGTCCACCACTTAATTCCTTTGGTTTTGCTTCTAAAAGATCATCAATTGCAAGCATTTTTGCCATTTCTATAACCTTTTCTTTTATTATTTTTTTTGAAATTTTGGCTATTTTCAAAGGAAAGGCAATATTATCATATACATTTAAATGTGGATAAAGGGCATAGGATTGGAATACCATAGAGACATTTCTTTCTTTTGAAGAGAGGAAGATTCTTTTTTCAGTAGAACAAACAAGTTTTTCTCCAAACCATATTTCACCTTTAGTTGGTTTTTCTAAGCCTGCTAAAACATTTAACAAAGTTGATTTACCACATCCACTTGGTCCAAGTATAACAAAAAATTCTCCCTTTTTTATTTCAAGATTAATATTATTTAAGGCTATAATTTTTTTACGAATTGTTTTAAATTCCTTACTTAATTCTTTAATTTTTATAAAAATCATTCTTTAACTGCCCCTCCTGTTAATCCCTGAATGATATATTTTTGAAAAAATAGAGCAATTAATATTACGGGAATTGAAGAAATAACTGAAGCAGCCATAATATAACCCCAAGGTATTTCACCATGAAGTCCTTCAAAAAGTGCAATACCTACTGGAATTGTCCTTGCTCTGTAATCTGTTGTTAACATAAGAGCAAAAAGAAATTCATTAAAGGAAAATATAAAAAGAAGTAAAATTGTTGCTAAAAGTCCTGGCAAAATAATAGGTAAAATGATTTTAAAAAGTATCTGTAATCGATTTGCCCCATCAATTAGAGCAGCTTTATCAATTTCATCTGGAATTTGCGAAAAATAACTTAAAAGCATCCATAAACCTAAAGGAAGACACCAGGCAATATATGGAAAAATTAAAGCATTATATGTGTTTATCAATCCAATATCACTCATAAATTCATAAAGATAGCCTATGATGCTAATTTGAGGGAGCATTGATAGAGCAAGTACAGATAAAATAATAAAAATCTTTCCTGGAAAATTTAATCTTGATATGGCATAAGCAGCAAGAGCAGCAATGATTGTACTAAATATTGCTGTAATGCTAGAAACAATTAAACTATTTTTTAGATAATCAAGGAAATGTAAATTTTTTACTTTTAAAATATCTAAATAATTTTTTATTGTAAGGACAAAATTTCCATTTATTAAAAAATCAGGAGACTTGCTTAAAGAAATAACAATCATCCAACAGACAGGCATCAAGCAAAAGATTAAAAGAAAAAATAATCCAAAGTATAATATAATTTTTTTTAATCTTTCTTCTTTCATAATATTGCTTTAAATTTACCTATTTTTATGTAAAAAATAGCAATAAAAAATGCTATAAAAAACAAAATAACAGATATAGTTGCACCATAACTAAAATCACCAAGTAAAAAATATTTATAGGCATAGATTGAGAGAGATGTTGTTGTACCAGCAGGTCCCCCACCTGTAATGACATAAATAATATCAAATATTCTAAGGGCATCTATAGTCCTAAAAAGTAAGGCAACAATAATAATTGGTTTAAGTAAAGGTATTGTTATTTTAAAGAATCTCTGAAAGAAATTTGTACCGTCAATCTTTGCTTGTTTATACAAATCTTCTGGAATAGCTTGTAGACCTGCTAGGATAATAATAGTAACAAAAGGGGTGGTTCTCCAGACATCTGCTAATAAAAGTGAAAAAAATGCTCCTGAAGGACTGCCAAACCAATTTATAGAAAAATGAAATATTTTTTCTAATAAAAAATTGGCAAGTCCATAATCATAACGATAAATCAATTGCCAGATTCTAGCACTAATTACACTTGGAATGACCCAAGGGAGAAGAATAATTCCTCTTATAATGCCCTTTTTTTCATTTATCACAAGAGCAAAAATTATTCCTAAAATCATTTCAATTGCTACAGAAAAAACGGTAAATAAGGTTGTAAAATACAAGGATTGTAAAAATTGAGGGTCTTTAAAAAGTCTAATATAATTCTCAATTCCAAGAAATTTTTTAGGCAAAAAAGATACATCTCTCCAAAAACTTATCCAGAATGTTCCAATGAGCGGAAGCAACATAAATATTGAGATAAAGATAATAAGAGGTGAGATAAAAGAAAAAGCTTCTTTGCTCTCTTTATTCATGATAAGCCTTTTCAATCTTTTTTATTTCTTTTTCAGCTCGTTCTAAAGCTTTTTCTGGCTTTATATTTTTTGATATAGCTGCATTTATATATTTTTGTAATATTTCAGAAATTTGAGTGTAATAGGGAATGTTTGGTCTAGCAACTGCATGCATAAGAGCTTTTTTCAATATTTTAATATGTGGCATCTTTTCTTTTATTTCAGGATCATCATAAATATCCTTTCTAGCGGGATTCCAACCCAAATCTAATGCAAGTCTTTTTTGGATATTATAAGAAAGTATAAAATTTAAAAGTTTCCATGCATCTTCTTTTCTATCAGAATATCTTGATATTCCAATATGCCATCCTCCAAGAGCAGTTGCATGTTTTTTAAACTTTGGCAAAATTGTAATCCCTATTTTCCCTTTTAAAGAAGAATTATTATGAAGTTTCCATGCATATGGCCAATTTCTTTCAAATAAGGCATTGCCTTTTTCAAAATATATTCTTGTTTCCTCTTCTTTCATTTCTGTATATGTATTTGGAGGTGAAATTTTGTGTTTATGGATTAAATCCTTCATAAATTGCAATGCTTCAATATTTTCTTTAATAGCAAGTGTAATATTTTTATTCAAAATTTTTCCTCCATTTGAAGCAATAAATTCAATAAAATTACAAATCAAACCTTCATATTGTGCTCCTTGCCATACAAAACCATAAAAATATGGATTCTTTTTTCTTTCTTCTTTTTGTATCTTTTTTGCGTATTTTAAAAGTTCTTTCCAAGTTTTGGGTATAGAAAGATTGTATTTTTTAAGTAAATCTTTTCTGAAATAAAGAAGACCACAATCCACATAAACTGGTAAAGCAATGATTTTTCCTTTATAAACATCTACTTGATTGACTATCTGAATAAATAAATTATTTATATCAAAATTATCCTGTTTGATGTAAGAATCCAAAGGCAAAAGCCAACCAGAGGCAGCAAACTGGGCGACCCATGCTACATCCATGAGAAAGACATCAGGATCTTTTTTCTTTGCCTTTAATGGTATTACTAAACCTTGTCTACGTAGGTCTGTATCGCTAGGTTGTCTTAACAATTTAACATCAATCTGGTTTTTATTTTCAAAATCTTTTATAAGTTTTTCCCAATATTCTACTTCATTAGGAGCACCTCCTACTGCAAAGGTTAAAATAGCTTCTTTTTTGCTGCATCCTAAAAGAAATAAGAGAAAAAGAAAATAGAAAAATTTCATAAATTATTTTCTAAAAATCAAATTAAGGATAATGGTTAAAACAAGACTTAAAATTATGCATGTGACTAAAGGGAAATAAAAGGTGAAGTTTTTTCTTTGAATTATGATATCTCCAGGTAATCTGCCTAAATAAGGAATTTTTGGAGCAAATATAAGGATAAGACCAAAGATAATAATGATAATACCAGTAAAGATTAAAAATTTACCCATTGTTTGCAAAGGCATGGCTATTCCTCCATTAATTTTTTAGCAAATCTTTCTTTCTCACTATAAATACAACCACAATATGATTGCCGATACATATTTAATGATTTAGATATTTCTATACCTTCTTTCCAGCCTTCTCTAAAGTCCTCATAATAAAATTTAGTATTATATTTTTTAGCTAAACTTTCAGCAATTTCACAAATTAGCTCATGATTTTGAAACTTGCTATAAAGCAAAGTGGTTGTAAAGGCATCAAATTTGCCATGTTTGGCAATTTGAGCAGTGGCTTCCAATCTTTTAAAATAACAAAATTTACAACGGATTCCAAAGCTTTCACGAAATGCTATGCTTCTTAAAAATTCTTCCAATTCATATCTATCGCGCCAAATCATCCTTAAATTTATCTTTTGGGCATAGTCCTTTAGTGTTTCAAGCCTTTTTTTATATTCAGTAAAAGGATGAATATTTGGATTATACCAAAAACCAAATACTTCAATATTTTTTTCTCTTAAAGATTTAATAGGATAAATTGCACATGGTGCACAGCAAATGTGAAGTAATATACGCATGTTATTTTACAATTTTCAAAAGTTCTAAAAAATTATCTATATAAAAATCCGAATTAAGCCCTTTATTTTTATAGGCAACAAATATTACTTTAGCTCTTTTTGCCATTTCTGCATCTATATCTCCATCTCCTACATAAATCATTTCTTCAGGTTTAATAGAAAAATATGTCATAATTTTATAAAGTGCTTCAGGATGAGGTTTTACCTGTTTTACATCTAAGGCAGAGATAATGATGTCAAAATAATTACTCAGTTTATATGTATCTAAAAGCTGATAAACTGTATTAGCACGGCTTGTTGCCATACCAATTTTAAAAGATTTTTTAAATAAAGCAAGTACTTCTTTCACATTTGGTTCTAGTTTAAGATATGGAATAAATTGGCTGTAATCTATTTTTTTCCTCAAAATATGAGCTTTTTTACGTAAAATTGGGTCAGGAATTAAATAATCAATTACCTCATATACTGTATGAGTATGGGCATAATAGAGCTGTTCTTCTGTCATAGGTGGCAGTTCTAATATTTTAAGTATAGTGTCATAATATGCCCTATTAGCTTCCTTTGAATCAAATATTACTCCGTCACAATCAAAGACAATGGCTTTTAATTTCATGGATTGGAAATTATCTTTCCTTTTTCATAAAGTTTTGGTTGTGAAAAGGCTATCTCTGTCCAAAATAAAAGGAATGCAAAAATTAAGTATCGCATAATTCATTAAATCACCTTTCTATTACAAAAGCAAGTGGATATAAAAACCCAAATCCGTGTTTGTCTCTCTATGGGTTCATTAATACCATAACTAAACACTTTTTTGTCACTTTTTTGTCACTGTCTTCTGTTATAAAGAATGTAATTTACCAAAAAGGGGAGTGAGCTTACTTTAGAAAACACTAGCTAATTCTTAAATAAAAATAAGAAAAAAAGGAGGTATGAACTATGGGAGAGAAAATTATCAAATTGGAGCGCCTTGCGAAAAAAGGAATGAAGATGTCCATCCGGATCCCGGATATTCAAACCTGGCTGAAAATGACCAAAGCAGACCCAGCCATTCCCCGATCCTTCCGGCAGCTTCGTCGTCTTGAGCGATTAATCTTTCGTGTCAGAAGGCGTAAACCAGTACGTCCGATGAGACCTATCGGGCGTATCCGCGGTGTTGTCATCGGTTTGTTTGAGGAGTGTGGAGAAAGTCTCTATTATCGTTTTTTTGCTGGCTTGGGCAACCCGTTCCTAACTGCAACCCAGAGAGCTATAATTGAGGCTGACATCGACGCCGATACGCCGGACCTCGAACAGAGCATTGAGACAGACCATTTCATCTTACGGTGGACAAACCAGAGCCCACTCGCTTCTGATAACATCGCCGACCAGACTATCATAGAGGAAACCGGCGAATATCTTGAGACTGCCTGGGAGCGATACAACACCGTCTTTGGAAAAGCACCCTATGTTCCAGCTGGCAACGCTAAGATTGAAGTAAACTTCTACTACCTCGGGTCAGGAACCTATGGGGTAGCCAGTCCACCTGATGGCCCTATTGTTTTTAACTCGCACTACTGGGTCAACGAACCAGGAATTCGTCAACCCGTTTCTGCACATGAACTCTTCCACAAGCTTCAGTATGCCTTTGGCTACCGGACCAAGCATATACCCAGTGGCAGCTATAAATGGTTTTCCGAAGGAACTGCCTCATGGGCTGAGGTTTTTATCTGGCAGCGCGTCAGAGGAGCCTACAAAGTGGAGGGTTTGTTCACTAACCCGGACCTTAACCTGTATTCCGCCAGTTATAGGGCACTGCCATTCTGGATATTCCTTGAAACCAGGCTGCAAGACACACCAGATGACAATGCGTTAGTTTCTTTTTTTCAGAAATATGAGGCTATTGATGTGGCAGAGCCACATCCTGAAAGGATCGCACTGTCTGAAGTGGTTGAGGAGGACTGGCCACCAAACAACGTATACCGTCAGCTTGACAATTTCTTTGCTCTGTTTTCACGTGAGCGGCGGCTTGGGACATGGCGTCAGACTCCAGCAGGCGGTCAACCCTACGCGACGATTCTTGATCCCGATGGCAACAACATTGTTCCGGAGCTCTCGGTTACAGAGGTTTTTCTGGGAATGGGAGATAGTTACTCCAGCGCAGGAGCAGTTTCCCAATTTGGCTCAGACTATTACCGTTTCATCTTTGAAGATGACACAGATGGAGAAACATTTAATGTCTCGGTAACGGGTGTACCGGGCGGTAACTACTCATATTATATCATCTGGGAAAAGAATGGCACGTTTAAAAGAGCGGTTTTTCCGTTTGCGGTAACCGGAAACTATGGTTTCTCCGAGACAATTAATTTAAGAACTGCTGACAGCCTGATGTTGATTATCTCCGGTCGAGGCACAGGCGGCACCTATACTATTAATGCCTCGGTGAGCTGAACGGCTGAATCAGCCAGGATATTGCCCCAACTACCGCTGAATGCAACTAAATGGACATAAGCTCGATAGGCAAAATGGTTGCCTAACATGGAGCTGGCAACCTTGCTATGCTTTGATCCTAAGGTTTAGAATTAAGGTCAGAATTTTTATGTTTAAGAGGTTTTAAATGGAAGTAAAAAAAGATTAAGGAATAAGGAACTTTTTAAGTTTGAAATTTTCTTCTTCAAGGACTTTGAGGTGTTTAGCTTCTGAAGAAGAAAGACCTTTATATTTTTTGTTTCCAATTGTAGTGCTCATATAGATAAAGCGGTTAAGAGGCAGTCTAATTAATCATATGCTTTCCCTAATAGATGTTTGTTCCCAATCTTTACCCTTTTTATACCTACACCTTTTGCTGCTTCCAAACATCGCATTGCATGGGTATAAGAAGTAGTAGGTAGATCTTTTAAGACAAAAGTAGGATAAAAAGCCAATAAAGAATAAGGAATATCTGGGTTAAGCTTGGCAATAAAGCTAGCAATTTCTTTTACCTCTTCCACATCCACATACCCTGGGACAAGTAATGTGCTGGCAATGAGAAATGGTGGCTCAGGCCGTTTTTTTATTAAGCTTGCTAACCATTTAAAGTTTTCTAGCGTTTGTTTATTAGATACACCACAAAGCGTAAGATGGATTTCTTCATGCCAGGCCTTTAAGTCAAATTTAATACAGCCACCTGATTTTAAAGAAATTTCCGCCATCTGTTTTAAAATTTTAGGATTTACTGCTCCATTTGTCTCAAAGCATATTCTTAAAATAGGTGCATTTTTGCGTTTTAAAATTGTTTTTGAGACAGCAAGGGCATGAATAATCTGTGGTGTGGGATCACCACCAAAATAACAAACACAACTTACATTTCTTTTCAAAGCAGCTTCTGCCAATTCTTCTACTGTTACCCAATGTGGATATTTAAATCCTTCTTTATAAGACCAGTTTTGACAATAAAGACAGTTAAAATTACAAGCCTGATAAAATACTGCTAGATTATAATATCCGAATTCAGGCCCATTTGTATAAGCATATTTAGGATAACCTATGCCTGTACCACCAGGACATACCCAATCAGCTACACAATTTGTAGGTAATGGATCATAATAAAATCGAAGATTACCTTTAACAGTCCCACCAATAATTTTATTATCCACATTTTTCCTTATTCCACAAAAACCTACTTCTCCTAATTTTATCTTACATTCATTAATGCATAGATGACACTTTATACCTTTTTCTTTTGGTACATAGGTAGGCAATCCAAAAGGTAAACGACTACGAGCATGAAGATTAAAAATTTCTGTTTTTAAATCATTCCAATACTTTCTCAAACATTCATAACAATAACCTATTGTATTAGAAATGGTTATTGCCTCTTTTCCACAATGTCGACACTGCCCCATAGGATTATTATAAATGGTTGACGAAAAAAAATAAATGTGATAGAAATTTGTGGTTATTGCATTTCTAAAAATTATGAGTTAAATAATAAAAAAGGGCTGGCGTAGCTCAATTGGCAGAGCGGCTGATTTGTAATCAGCAGGTTGTGGGTTCAAGTCCCTCCGCCAGCTCCAGAGAAAGTTATGGAGGGGTTCCCGAGTGGCCAAAGGGGACGGGCTGTAAACCCGTTGGCTCTGCCTTCGGAGGTTCGAATCCTCCCCCCTCCACCAGGAGCGGGAGTAGCTCAGCTGGTTAGAGCATCAGCCTTCCAAGCTGAGGGTCGCGGGTTCGAATCCCGTCTCCCGCTCCAATAGATGCCCACGTAGCTCAGGAGGTGGAGCACTTCCTTGGTAAGGAAGAGGTCACCGGTTCGAGTCCGGTCGTGGGCTCCATTTATTTTTTAATTTTGAGGAGGAAACGGGATGGCGAAACAGAAGTTTGAAAGGAAAAAGCCACATGTGAATGTGGGTACAATTGGGCATATAGATCATGGAAAAACAACCTTAACAGCAGCAATGACACTGGTTTTAGAAAAAGCAGGCCTGGCAAAATATATCCCATTTGAAGAAATAGATAAAGCACCTGAAGAAAAAGAAAGAGGTATTACAATCGCTATAGCACATGTGGAATATGAAACAGAAAAAAGACATTATGCCCACATAGATTGCCCAGGCCATGCAGACTATATCAAAAATATGATTACAGGCGCAGCTCAAATGGATGGTGCAATCCTTTTAGTGGCTGCAGATGATGGACCAATGCCACAAACACGTGAACATATTTTATTAGCAAGACAAGTAGGTGTACCCTACATTGTTGTCTTCATCAATAAAATAGATATGGTGGAAGATGAAGAATTAATAGAATTAGTAGAACTTGAAACAAGAGAATTACTCACTAAATATGGATTCCCTGGTGATGAAGTGCCAGTAATAAAAGGCAGTGCCCTAAAGTCCTTAGAATGTGGATGTGGTAAAAGAGAGTGTAAATGGTGTGGGGCTGTATGGGAATTGCTTGATGCAATAGATGAATTTATACCTCAACCAGTAAGACCACTTGATAAACCATTCTTAATGCCAATAGAAGATGTTTTTAGCATAAGCGGCAGAGGAACTGTAGTAACTGGTAGAGTAGAAAGGGGTATAATTAGACCAGGTGATGAAGTGGAAATCGTAGGATTAGGACCAACTCGAAAAACAGTAGCTACAAGCATTGAAATGTTTAGAAAAGTATTGGATGAAGGAAGAGCTGGTGATAATATAGGTGTGCTTTTGCGTGGAATAGGAAAAGATGAAGTAGAACGTGGTATGGTATTGGCAGCACCTGGCACTATTACACCACATATACGCTTTAAATCAGAAGTATATGTGCTAACAAAAGAAGAAGGTGGCAGACATACACCATTTTTTAGCGGATATAGACCACAATTTTATTTCCGTACAACAGATGTAACAGGAGTAGTAAATCTGCCAGAAGGTATTGAAATGGTAATGCCTGGAGATAATGTAAATTTAGAAGTAAGCCTACTTGAACCAATTGCAATGGAGGAAGGATTGCGCTTTGCTATAAGAGAAGGTGGACGTACCGTAGGTGCAGGAGTAGTAACTAAGATATTGGAGTAGAGCTAAACTATGATTGAAAATCAAAGGATACGTATAAAATTAAAAGCATTTGATCATAGATTATTGGATCAAGCTGTTATGCAAATTGTAGAAACAGCAAAGAGAACTGGGGCTAAAGTAGTAGGTCCTATTCCTTTGCCAACAAAGATCAGTCGTTGGACTGTATTGAGATCTCCACATATAGATAAAAAATCACGAGAGCAGTTTGAAATAAGGACACATAAACGGTTAATCGATATTGTAGAACCCACTCATCAAACAATTGATGCTTTGATGAATTTAGAATTAGCATCTGGAGTAGATGTAGAAATCAAATTATAAGAGGTAAATAATGATAGGTGGTATATTAGGAAAAAAGATAGGAATGACTCGTGTTTTTACTAAAGATGGTCAAGTAGTGCCTGTAACAGTATTACAAGCAGGCCCATGTACTGTTGTTCAAAAGAAAACAATAGAAAAGGATGGTTATACTGCTGTTCAACTTGGTTTTTTAGAAAAGAAAAAAAAGCGAGTATCAAAACCACTTTTAGGACATTTTGCTAAAGCAGGTACTCCCTGCTTTTATTATTTACGTGAAATTAGAGTAGAAGATGTAAGTGATATTAAAGTAGGTCAAAGGGTAACAGTGGAAGAATTCCAACCTGGTGATTTAGTAAATATTACTGGAACTAGTAAAGGAAGGGGATTTGCTGGTGTTATTAAAAGACATGGTTTTAAAAGAGGACCAGAAACACATGGTAGCAGAAATCAACGTGGTCCAAAATCTATTGGATGTTGCGAGTTTCCAGGCAGAGTTATTAAAGGTAAGAGAATGCCTGGTCATATGGGAAATGTACGTGTAACTATTAAGAACTTAGAGATTATTGATGTTCGTCCTGAACACAATTTGCTTTTAGTAAAAGGAGCTGTGCCAGGTAGTCGTAATAGTCTAGTAATTATTAAGAAAGTGGGGGCAAAGAGTTAAGATGCCAGAAGTACCTCTTTATAATCAGCAAGGACAGGAGATAGGAAAAATTGAATTGGCGGAAAATATATTTAATGTACCAATAAAACCATATTTGATTTATGAAGTAGTAAAATGGCAGCTTGCATGTCGTAGAGCTGGTACTGCTTCTACAAAAACAAGAGGTGAAGTAAGAGGTGGAGGGAGAAAACCTTGGCGTCAAAAAGGTACTGGCAGAGCAAGACAAGGCAGTATTCGTGCACCTCATTGGGTAGGAGGAGGAGTAGTATTTGGCCCTAAACCTAGAGATTATTCTTATTGTTTACCTAAAAAAGTAAGGAGACAAGCATTAAAAATTGCACTTACTTCAAAACTTAAAAGCAATTACTTAAAAGTTGTAGATAATATTGTTTTAGAGGAAATTAAAACAAAAAAATTTTTAGAAATAATGCGTAATTTAAATATTGACGGTGCACTGATTGTTACTAATGGAAAGGAAGAAGCTCTTAAATTAGCTTCACGTAATGTAAAGGCATTTTTAGTATTACCAGTAGAAGGGTTAAATGTTTATGATATTTTACGTTATAAACACCTTGTACTTTTGCAAAATGCTATACCTAAAATTGAGGAGCGGTTAAACAAATGAAGGATATTTATCAAATAATAAAAAGACCAATAATTACTGAAAAAAGTACTACTATGAAAGAAACAATGAATAAGGTGGCGTTTGAAGTAGACCCAAGGGCAAATAAACATGAAATAAAAGAGGCAGTTGAAAAACTTTTTAATGTAAAAGTATTAAAAGTACACACTATTAAAATAAAAGGAAAAAAGAAAAGACTTGGTCGTTGGGAGGGAAAGAAAAAAGATATAAAAAAAGCAATTGTTACTTTACGACCTGGTGATCGAATAGAATTTTTTGAAGGAGTTTAAAATATGCCTATTCGTAAGTGTAAACCTACTTCTCCTGGAAGGCGTTTTCAAACATATTCGACATTTGAAGAAATTACAAAGACTGAACCAGAAAAAAGTCTAGTTGTACCTTTAAAAAGACATGCTGGTCGAAATGTCTACGGTCGTATTACATGCAGACATAAGGGAGGTGGTCATAAGAGGCTTTATCGCATTATTGATTTTAAAAGGGATAAAGATGGTATACCAGCTAAAGTAGCAGCTATAGAATATGACCCTAACCGTTCAGCAAGAATTGCCTTGCTTCATTATGCAGATGGAGAAAAAAGATATATTTTAGCACCAGTTGGTTTATCTGTAGGTGATACGGTAATTTCAGGAGAAAATGTAGATATAAAACCTGGCAATTGTTTACCTTTAAAAAATATTCCTGTAGGTACAATTGTCCATAATGTAGAATTAAGACCAGGAAAGGGAGGACAAATTGCTAGAAGCGCAGGTGCTTATGCACAAATACTTGCTAAAGAGGAACCTTATGCCCATTTACGTTTACCTTCTGGTGAAGTAAGACTTATACGACTTGAATGTCGAGCTACAATCGGCCAAGTTGGTAATCTTGATCATATGCATATAAATATTGGTAAGGCAGGACGTTCACGTTGGTTGGGAATTAGACCTACTGTAAGAGGAGTAGCTATGAATCCTGTTGATCATCCTTTAGGTGGAGGTGAAGGCAGATCTTCTGGTGGAAGGCATCCTTGTACACCATGGGGTAAACCGACAAAAGGTTATAAAACTAGAGGGAAAAAACCTAGTGATAAATATATTATTAAAAGAAGAAAATAGGAGGATTTAGTTGGGACGCTCAAAGAAAAAAGGGCCATATGTTGACCCAAAGTTGTTAAAAAAAGTGTTAAAATTAAAAGAAAGTGGAGAAAAAAAGGTTATTAAAACTTGGTCTAGACGTTCAACAATTATTCCCGAATTTGTTGGATTTACTTTTGCTGTCCATAATGGACGAAAATTCATACCTGTTTATGTTACAGAGAATATGGTAGGGCATAAATTAGGAGAGTTTGCTCCTACGCGTGTATTTTATGGCCATGCTGGTGATAAAAAAGGTAGAGTAAAGGGGAAAAAGTAATGGAGGCAAAAGCAGTTGCAAGATATGTAAGGATTGCACCGCGTAAAGTAAGATTAGTAATAGATTTAGTGAGGGGGAAAAAAGTAGATGAGGCTTTGGCTATCTTGCAATTTACACCAAAAAGGGCATCGCGTGTAGTAATGAAGTTAATTAAATCAGCAGTAGCTAATGCTGAACAGAATCCAGATGTTGATATAGATAATTTATACATAAAACGCATTTATGCTGATGAAGGCCCAACATTAAAAAGGATTAGACCAAGAGCATTTGGGCGAGCTTATTTAATTAGAAAAAGAACTAGCCATATTACTGTAATTCTGGATGAATTGACTTAAGGAGGAATGCCTTGGGACAAAAAGTACATCCAATAGGATTTAGATTAGGTATCACAAAAACTTGGGATTCTAGATGGTATGCAGAAAAAGAATTTCCAAAGTTTGTAGTTGAAGACAAAAAAATTAGAGATTTTATTAAAAAACAACTTTATCATGCTGGTATTTCAAAAATAGAAATTGAGCGTGCAGCTAATAGGGTAAGAATAAGGATCCATACTGCTCGACCAGGAATTGTTATTGGAAAGAAAGGAGTAGAGATAGAAAAATTAAGAAGAGAATTAGAGAAACATATAAAAAGAGAAAGTTTAATAGATATTGTTGAAGTAAAAAGACCAGAACTTGACGCACAATTAGTAGCAGAAAACATTGCTTTACAACTAGAAAGACGTGTAGCATTTAGACGTGCAATGAAAAGAGCAGTAGCAACGAGTTTAAAATTCGGTGCTCAAGGTATTAAAGTGGAATGTTCTGGACGACTTGGTGGTGCAGAAATGGCTAGAACAGAGTGGTATCGTGAAGGTAGAGTACCTTTACATACATTAAGAGCAGATATAGACTATGGATTTGCTGAAGCTTATACAATTTATGGTGTGATTGGTGTAAAAGTTTGGATATTTAAGGGTGAAATAATTGAGAGAAAACCTATATCTACATAATGGGAGAAGAAAATGTTAGCACCAAAAAAAGTAAAATATAGAAAGCAACAAAAAGGCAGATTAAGAGGAATAGCTACACGAGGTAATACTTTGGCATTTGGTGACTTTGGACTTAAGGCTTTAGGACGTTGTTGGTTAACTGCACAACAAATAGAAGCAGCACGTGTAGCTATTACACGTCATTTAAAAAAAGGAGGAAAAATTTGGATTAGAGTATTTCCAGATAAACCTATTACTAGAAAACCAGCAGAAACAAGAATGGGTTCAGGTAAAGGTTCACCTGAAGGTTGGGTAGCAGTCATAAAACCTGGTCGTATACTTTATGAAATAAAAGGAGTACCAGAAGATATTGCTATAGAGGCATTACGTTTGGCATCACATAAATTACCTATACCGACAAAGATTGTTGTACGGAGTGCATTGTATGCGGGCTAGTGAATGGCGTAAATTTAGTAAAGAAGAACTTCAAATAAAATTAAATGAGCTTAGGGAAGAGCTTTTTAAATTACGTCTTCAACATAGTACTGGTCAACTAGAGAATGTGAAGAGGATTTCAGCAGTAAAAAAGGATATTGCAAGGATATTAACAATTTTGAATGAACAGGAGAGATAAAACCTATGGGAAGAGGGATAAAGAAAACATTTGAAGGTATTGTTGTGAGTGATAAAATGGATAAAACTGTAGTGGTAATGGTAGAAAGATTAATAAAACATCCAAGAACAGCAAAATATATTCGCCGACGGAAAAAATTTATGGCTCATGATGAAAGAAATGAATGTAAAATAGGAGACAAAGTGCAAATAATTGAATCTAGACCTATTAGCAGACATAAGCATTGGAGAGTTTTAAAAATTTTAGAAAAAGCGAAATAGGAGCAAGCCATGATTCAGGTACAGACAAAACTAGAAGTAGCTGATAATTCTGGAGCAAAAAAAGTGGCTTGTATTGGTATTATTGGAGGTTCAGGGAAAAAATATGCTGAGGTTGGTGATACAATAGTTGTTTCAGTAAAAGATGCTTTACCTGATTCAAAGGTAGAAAAAGGAACAGTTTTACGAGCCGTAGTGGTTAGAACAAAAAAAGAAGTAGGACGTCCAGATGGCACATATGTGCGTTTTGATGATAATGCAGTTGTTTTAATAAATCAATTTGGAGATCCAATTGGTACACGTATATTTGGTCCTGTAGCAAGAGAATTAAGGGCAAAAAATTTTATGAAAATTATTTCTTTAGCACCTGAGGTAGTGTAATGGCACGTATAAAGTTACATGTTAAAAAGAATGATAAAGTAATGGTTATTGCAGGAAAAGAAAAGGGTAAAATTGGGCGTGTATTACGTGTTTTTCCAAAAACACAACGAGTTATTGTAGAAAAAGTAAATATTGTTAAACGCCATACTCCTCCAAGCCCTACAACAGGTCAAGGGGGGATTATTGAAAAAGAAGCTCCAATTCATGTTTCAAATGTTATGATTATGTGTGATAAATGTATGAATCCAACAAGGGTGGGTAGAAAAATTTTAGAAGATGGAAGGAAAGTAAGATATTGTAAAAAATGTGGAGAATTGATTGATAAAATTTGAGGTTAGATATGAAGGCGAGGTTGCAGGAATATTACGAAAAGGAAGTAGTGCCGCAGTTGATCAAGGAATTTGGTTATAAAAATCCTATGCAAGTACCTAAATTGGAAAAGATTGTTATTAATATGGGTTTGGGGGAAGCAACACAAAATATAAAAATTTTAGATTCTGCTGTGGAAGAATTAGCTCTTATTACAGGACAGCGCCCTGTTATTTGCAGGGCAAAGAAATCTATTGCTGCTTTTAAATTGCGGGCAGGAATGCCTATTGGATGTAAAGTGACTTTGCGCAGAACAAAAATGTATGATTTCTTTGATAAATTGGTTCATTTTGCCCTTCCAAGAGTAAGGGATTTTAAAGGTGTTTCAGACAAATCTTTTGATGGAAGAGGTAATTATACTTTAGGTATTCGAGAACAAATTGTTTTTCCTGAAATAGATTATGATAAAATAGATAAAATTAAAGGAATGAATATTACTTTTGTTACAACAGCAAAGACTGATGAAGAAGCAAAAGCTCTTTTAGAAAAATTAGGGCTACCTTTTAGGAGATAAATATGGCTAGGAAGGCACTTATGATAAAAGCACAAAAACCTCAAAAATTTAAAGTAAGAAAATATAATAGATGCCCATTATGTGGACGGGCTAGGGCTTTTTTAAGAAAATTTGGTGTGTGTCGTATATGTTTTCGTAATTTAGCTTTAAAGGGTGAAATCCCTGGAATAAGGAAAGCAAGTTGGTAAAGAGGGGGAATCATGTCTGGTATTACGGATCCCATTGCTGATATGTTAACTCGTATAAGGAATGCTACAAAGGCTCATAAAACAGAAGTAGAAATTCCAGCTTCAAAGATGAAATTAAATATTGCTCGTATTCTTAAAGAAGAAGGTTTCATTCAACAATATAAATTGATTAAGGATGGTAAACAAGGAATTATAAAAATTACTTTAAAATATGATGAAAATAAAAAAAGTGTAATTAGTGGACTTAAGCGAGTAAGTAAACCTGGAAGACGTATTTATGTTAAAAAAGATAAACTTCCTTATGTATTAAATGGATTAGGAATCGCCATTATTTCTACATCTAAAGGTGTAATGACTGATAAAGAAGCAAGAAAATTAGGTATTGGTGGTGAGTGGCTCTGTTCAATATGGTAGGAGGTTATGTATGTCCAGAATAGGGAAAAAACCAATAGTTATTCCTGAAAATGTTAAGGTAATTATTAATAATGGAGAAATACAAGTAAAGGGGCCAAAAGGAGAGCTTAAAAGAAATATAGTGCCTGGTATTAAAGTGGAAAAAGAAGGTAATGTTTTAAAAGTAATGAGAGAAAATGATACAAAAAAACTAAAAGCACTGCATGGATTAATGAGACAGCTTATTGCTAATATGGTTGTGGGTGTAACTGAAGGTTTTAAAAAAACATTAGTAGTTGAAGGCTTAGGATACAAGGCTGATTTAAAAGGAAAAAAACTTATTTTATCTTTAGGTTTTTCTCATCCTGTAGAATATGAACCTCCATCAGATATAAAGCTTGCAGTAGATGGAAATAAAATTATTGTAGAAGGTATAGACAAAGAGCAGGTAGGACAAGTAGCAGCTATTATTCGCCGTTTTAAACCACCTGAACCATATAAAGGTAAAGGAATCCGATATATAGACGAACAAGTGCGACGGAAGGCAGGGAAGACAGGAGGAAAATAAATGACGCCAAAAGAAAAACGGCTTGCTAGATTGCGGCGTAAGCGACGTATACGTAAAAAGATTTTTGGCACATCAGAAAGACCTAGACTTTGTGTTTATAGAAGTTTAAAGCATATGTATGCTCAAATAATAGATGATACTAAAGGTATAACTTTAGTTGCTGCTTCTACCCTTGATCCTGAAATAAGGGATAAAGTAAAAGAATTAAAAGGAAAAATTGCAAAGGCAGAAGTTGTTGGAAAATTAATTGCAAAAAGAGCATTAGAAAAAGGGATAAAAAAAGTAGTTTTTGACCGTAATGGCTTTCTTTATCACGGACGAGTTAAGGCTGTAGCAGAAGGTGCAAGGGAAGGTGGATTAGATTTTTAAAGGAGGGAAAATGGTTTTAGAGGAAGAAAAAGATGTTAAAACTGAATTAATAGATAAAGTTGTCAGTATTAGACGAGTAACCAAAGTTGTGAAAGGTGGAAAACGTTTTAAATTTAGTGCGTTGGTTGTAGTAGGAGATGGTGCTGGAATGGTAGGATATGGATTAGGAAAAGCACAGGAAGTGCCAGATGCAATTAGAAAGGCTTTAGAAAAGGCAAAAAAGAGTATGATAAAAGTACCACTTAGAGGTTCAACCATTCCTCATGAAGCTTTAGCTAAATTTGGAGCAGCAAAGGTAGTATTAAAACCAGCTTCAAAAGGTACAGGTATAAAGGCAGGTGGGGCTGTAAGAGCAATTATGGAAGCAGTTGGTGTAAAAGATGTGTTAACAAAGTGTATAGGTTCAAGAAATCCACATAATGTAGTTAAGGCAGTAATAAAGGCTTTTCAAGAAATGAAAAGTCCAGAAGAGGTAGCTAAAAGAAAGGGAATCAAAGAGGCTGCATGATGGGAACTATTAAAGTAAAGTTGATAAAAAGTAAAAATGGATGGTCTAAAAAACAAAAGGCAACCCTTAAAAGTTTACGCTTAACTAAATTAAATAAAGTAGTTGAATTACCTGATAAACCTCAAATAAGAGGGATGATTAGAAAGGTATCTCATCTTGTTCAGGTAATTGAATAGGGGGAAATAATGATTTCTTTAAGTCAATTAAAGCCACCTCAGGGTGCTATAAAAAAGAAAAAAAGATTAGGGCGTGGAGATAGCTCTGGTCATGGTAATACCTCTGGTCGTGGACAAAAAGGACAAAAGGCAAGGAGTGGCAATGTACCACCATATTTTGAAGGTGGACAGATGCCACTTTATAGACGCTTACCTAAACGTGGATTCAAAAACATTTTTAAAGAAGAATATGAAATTGTAAATATCAGGGATCTTGTTAAAAAATTTAAAGAAAATGAGGAAGTTACACCTGAAAGGCTTTTAGAAGTAGGTTTGGTGAAAAAGAAAAAGTTAAAAGTAAAAATCTTAGGAGATGGTGAGATTAATTTTCCTTTAATAATAAAAGTACATAAAATAAGCAAACAGGCAAGGGAAAAAATAGAAGCTGCAGGAGGAAAGATAGAGGTAATTTAGGTGATTCAAGGTTTTCAAAATATTCCTAAAATTCCAGAATTAAAGAGACGGATTGGTTTTACTATTTTAATGTTAGCAGTTTATCGTCTAGGTGTTCATATTCCTACCCCAGGTGTAGATACAGCAGCACTTACAGCTTTTTTTATGAAAACACGAGGAACTCTCTTTGGCATGATAGATATGTTTTCAGGTGGTGCACTAAGGCGTCTCTCTATCTTTGCACTTGGTATTATGCCATATATAAGTGCTGCCATTATTTTTGAATTATTAACTGCTGTAGTTCCTTATTTAGAAAATTTAAAAAAAGAAGGTGAATTAGGAAGACGAAAAATCATACAATATACACGTTATGCTACAGTTGGTTTAAGCCTATTTCAAGGTTTTTTAATTTCAATGGGATTAGAAAATATGGTAATTGGCGATGTACCAGTAGTACCTCATCCAGGTTGGGGATTTAGATTGCTTACTATGATAACACTTGCTTCAGGAACAGTTTTTTTGATGTGGTTAGGAGAACAAATTACAGAAAAAGGTATAGGGAATGGAATTTCTCTTATTATTTTTGCAGGTATTGTAGCAGATATGCCACCAGCAACAATAAATACTTTTAGATTATTACGTACAGGTGAAATGAGTGTTTTTCAATTTATATTTCTTATTTTTCTTATGATAGCTACAGTAGCTTTTATTGTCTTTATGGAAAGAGCACAACGTCGAATTCCTATTCAATATGCCAGACGAGTGGTAGGAAGACGTATTTATGGTGGTCAAAGTACTCATTTACCATTGAGACTTAATACATCAGGTGTAATACCTCCTATTTTTGCTTCTTCTATACTTATGTTTCCTGCAACAATTGCTCAGTTTTTAAAAATACCTGTCATAGAAAAAGTAAGTCACTTATTTGGTTGGGGTACTCCTCTTTATCTTATTCTTTATGTAATTTTAATTATTTTCTTTTGTTATTTTTATACAGCTATCATTTTTAATCCTGAAGATGTTGCTGATAATATGCGAAAATATGGAGGTTATATTCCAGGAATAAGACCTGGTAAAAGAACAGCAGATTATATTGACAAAGTCCTTACCCGCTTAACATTTGTTGGTGCTCTTTATGTATCATTGGTATGTGTTTTACCTACTATTTTGATTAAAAAATTTCATGTACCATTTTATTTTGGAGGAACAGCCTTATTAATTGTTATTGGAGTAGGAATTGAGACAATTGCTCAAATTGAAACTCATTTAATTGCTAGATATTATGAAGGATTTTTAAAGAAAAGCAAATTTAAAGGGGTTAGATATTAAATTAAAAAAAAGGAGGTAAAGATGAATTTGATCTTTTTAGGAGCACCAGGGGCAGGTAAAGGGACACAGGCAAAAATGTTAATTGAAAAATACAGTATCCCCCAAATCTCTACAGGTGATATGCTTAGAGCAGCAGTAGCAGCAGGTACTGAGTTGGGGAAAAAGGCTGAAGAATATATGAAAAAAGGACAACTTGTGCCAGATGAAGTTGTTATTGGATTAATTGAAGAAAGATTAAAAGAGCCAGATTGTGAAAAAGGATTTATTTTGGATGGTTTCCCTCGCACTGTAGCCCAAGCTGAAGCATTAGAAAAAGTATTAGAAAAACTTGGGAAAAAATTAGATCATGTTATCAGTATTGAAGTACCAGAAGAAGATTTAATCAAACGTCTTACTGGTAGAAGGACTTGTAAAAAATGTGGGGCTATGTATCATATAATTTTTAATCCACCTAAACAGGAAGGAGTTTGTGATAAGTGTGGTGGTGAGCTTTATCAGCGAGCAGATGATAATGAAGAAACAGTAAAATCACGTTTAGAGGTATATAATAATCAAACTAAACCATTAATTGACTTCTATGAAAAGAAAGGGCTTTTACGCCGTATTGATGGCACTGGAAGTATTCAGGAGATTTTTGAACGTATATTAAAGTTATTAGAAAGCTAATGATCATTTTGAAAGCTCCTTGGGAAATTGAGAAAATGCGACGAAGTAATGCAATTGTAGCTGAAATTTTGGCTATTTTAAAAGAAGCAGTAAAACCAGGAATTACAACAATGGAATTAAATGAATTGGCAGAAGAACTCTGTATAAAAAAAGGAGCACGACCTGCTTTTAAAGGTTATCGCAATTACCCTTATAGCCTTTGTGTTTCTATTAATGAAGAAGTTGTACATGGTTTACCGTCAAAAAAACGTTATTTACAAGAAGGAGATATTGTTAGTTTAGATTTTGGTGTATTTTACGATGGCTATTATGGGGATGCAGCCATTACTGTACCTGTGGGAAAAATTTCTGCTAATGCAAAACGCTTATTAGAAGTCACAGAAAATGCCCTTTATAAAGGAATTGAACAAGCAAGAGAAGGGCGGCGGGTTTTGGACATTTCAGCAGCTATTCAAACTTATGTAGAATCACATGGTTATTCTGTTGTTAGACAATTTGTTGGTCATGGGATTGGTCGTTCATTACATGAAGACCCTCAAGTGCCAAATTTTGGTAAACCTGGAAAGGGGGCAAAATTAAAGGTAGGGATGGTTTTAGCAATTGAACCTATGGTAAATGAAGGTACATATGAAGTTGAAATTTTGCCAGATGGTTGGACAGCAGTAACTAAAGATCGTAAATTGTCTGCCCATTTTGAACATACTGTAGCTATTACAAAAAATGGACCAGAAATTTTATCTAAAATATAAGTAAATATGCCAAAAGAAGAACCAATTGAAGTAGAAGGAAAAGTTATAGAAGCCCTACCCAACGCAATGTTTAGGGTAGAGCTAGATAATGGTCATAAAGTATTGGCACATGTGGCAGGAAAGTTGCGTGTGCATTTTATTAAAATTCTGCCTGGTGATAGAGTAAAAGTAGAACTTTCTCCCTATGACTTGACGCGAGGCAGAATAGTTTATAGGATTAAATAGCAAAAATTGCGCCAAAAGGATATAAAAGATGAAGGTAAGGTCCTCGGTAAAAAAAATGTGTAAAAAGTGTAAGGTTATTAAAAGAAAAGGGATAATTAGAATAATTTGTGAAAATCCAAAACATAAACAAAGACAGGGATAAGGAGGCAGATAGTGGCAAGGATTGCTGGAGTGGAAATGCCTAAAGGGAAAAGGATTGAAATTGCTTTAACTTATATCTTTGGAATCGGGCGCAGTTCTTCTCAAAAAATATTACAAAAAGCAGGGGTGGATTTTGATAAAAAAGTAGAAGAGCTTACTGATGAAGAATTGACTAAAATTAGAGAAATTATTGATAAAGAATATAAAGTTGAAGGTGATTTAAAAAGAGAAATAGCAGCAAATATTAAAAGGTTAATAGATATAGGATGTTATCGAGGAATGAGACATGTTAGAGGGCTTCCTGTTCGTGGACAACGCACCCGTTCAAATGCGCGAACAAGAAAGGGACCACGTGGTTCTGTTTTAGGTAAGAGAAAGAGGAAAGAAAAATCGTAAGGAGTCAATAAATGGCAAGAAAAAGGGTTAGAGCAAGGAAAAAAGAAAAAAAGATTGTTGAAGAAGGAATTGCTCATATTCAAGCTACCTTTAATAATACTATTGTCACTATTACTGATAAACAAGGAAATACTATTGTCTGGTCAAGTGCTGGAGTAAAAGGGTTTAAAGGTTCAAGAAAAGGAACACCTTTTGCTGCTCAAGTAGCAGCTGAAGATGCAGCTAAAAAGGCAATAGAACATGGTATGAAAAGAGTAGAAGTTTATGTTAAAGGGCCTGGAGCTGGAAGAGAACCTGCTATCAGAGCCATTCAAGCAGCAGGTCTAAAAATAACCTTAATTAAGGATGTAACACCCATTCCTCATAATGGGTGTCGTCCACCAAAAAGAAGAAGGGTTTAATTAATTTAATAGGAGGTTAGCTTTGGCTAGATACACAGGGCCTGTTTGTCGTTTATGTCGTCGGGAGGGAGTAAAATTATTTCTTAAAGGTGAAAGATGTTATACAGATAAGTGTGCTTTAGAAAGACGTCCATATCCACCAGGACAGCATGGACAAATGAGGATAAAAAAGACAGATTATGGTATACTTTTAAGAGAAAAGCAAAAATTGAAGAGAATTTATGGAGTTCTTGAAAAACAATTTCATCGTTATTTTGAGGAAGCTGTTAGACTTAAAGGTGTTACAGGTGAAAATCTATTAATGTTATTAGAAAGAAGATTAGATAATGTTGTTTATCGCATGGGATTTGCTAACTCAAGACGCCAGGCAAGACAACTTGTAAGACATGGTCATGTCTTAGTCAATGATGAAAAGGTAGACATTCCTTCTTATTTAGTGGAAGTAGGAGACATTATAAAAATTCGTGAAAAAAGCAAAGATATTCCTTTTATTAAAGAAGCATTAGAAGCTGTTGCAAGGAGAGGTGTTCCTTCTTGGTTAGAAGTGGATAAAGAACGTTTAGAAGGTAGGGTTAAAGCTTTACCTACTCGTGATGAAATTGCTATTCCTGTTCAAGAACAACTCATTATAGAATTCTATTCTAAATAAATTTAAAAGAGGGTGTACCATGGAAAAAACTGGGTGGATAGGTTTGATTAAACCTAATAAAGTAGAAAAAGATGAAAAAACTTATTCCCCTTATTATGGCAAATTTGCCTATGAACCTTTAGAGAAGGGATATGGCATTACTTTAGGTAATGCATTGAGAAGGGTTTTACTTTCTTCTATTCAAGGTGCTGCTATTACTTCAGTAAGAATAGAAGGAATTTATCATGAATTCTCAACAATTCCTGGCGTGTTAGAAGATGTTACAGAGATTATTTTAAATTTAAAACAAGTAAGATTAAAACTTCATGATACACCACCTCGTATCATCCGGATTGAAAAAGAAGGTATAGGAGAAGTAAAGGCAAAGGATATTATCACAGATGGCACAGTAGAAGTCATTAACCCTGAACAACATATTGCTACTCTTACTTCAGAAACAAAACTTTCTATGGAAATGGTAGTAAAATTAGGTAAAGGTTATGTACCTGCAGAAAGAAATAAAGAAGAAGGACAACCAATAGGAACTATTCCAATTGATGCAATTTTTTCTCCTATAAAAAAGGTAAACTTTACTGTTCGTAGTGCTCGTGTAGGACGGATGACTGATTATGATAAATTAATTTTGGAAGTATGGACAGATGGAACTGTTACTCCAGAAGAGGCTGTTTCACAAGCAGCTAGAATATTAAGAGAGCAACTGGAAATATTCTTATTGCCTGAAGAAAAAGAAGCACATATTCCACCTCCTGAACCAGAAACAAAAGAAGAGGAAACTCATCCAGAAATACTCTATCGCACGATTGATGAGCTTGATCTTTCTGTAAGGGCATTAAATTGTTTAAAAAATGCCAATATTAAATTAATAGGAGAATTAGTCCAGAAAACAGAAGATGAATTGTTGAAGACAAAGAATTTTGGTCGTAAATCACTAAATGAAATAAAAACACTTCTTCAACAAATGGGTTTAACTTTAGGAATGAAGTTAGAAAATTTTCCTGATCCACAAATGCTTGAAAAAATAAAAGGAGAACATCATGAGGCATAGGAAAGTAGGAAGAAAATTAAGCCGCGTAGCTAGCCATCGCTGGGCTATGTTAAGAAATATGGTTACCTCTTTGTTTCAACATGAAAGGATTGAGACAACAGAAGCTAAAGCTAAGGAATTAAGAAAATTGGCAGAAAAAATGATTACTCTGGCAAAAAGAGGAGATCTTCATGCCAGGCGTCAGGTATTAGAAGTAGTAAGAGATAAAAAAATAGTAAAAAGATTATTTGATGAAATAGCAACAAGATATAGAGAAGTTAATGGAGGATATACACGTATTATAAAACTTGGTATAAGACGAGGTGATGGAGCTCCTACTGCTCTTATAGAATTAGTTAAAAAAGCAGAAACTAAGTGAAACTTTTAAAAATATCTTATATCCAGTAATTCCTTGACTTATAAGGAGGCAGAAACTATAATGCCTTTAGAAAATTTGAATGAGAGAGGAGGGAAGTTAGATGGCAGGTGTGAGGGTAGAGCCAGATGAGCCCTTTGAGTTAGCTCTTAAGCGCTTCAAGAAGGAAGTAGAAAAGGAAGGCATTCTTTCAGAATTAAAAAAAAGGCAGTTTTATGAAAAACCTAGTGTGCGTAGGAAAAAGAAAGCAATGGCTGCTCGTAAAAGATTGATGAAGCGCTTAAAGCGCCTAGGGCTTTTACAAAAAGATTAGAGGTCTAAAAATGCCACTTTATGAAGACATTGATGCACATCTTAAAGAAGCTATGAAAGCAAAGAACACAATAGCTTTAAATGCTTTACGTAGCTTACGCACTGTTATTAAAAATAGAGAGATAGAGCTACGACGTAAACTTGAAGATAGTGAAATCATTCAACTTGTTGCCAAACAAATTAAACAAAGGGAAGAGGCGATTGCCTTATATAAAAAAGGTGATCGCCCTGACTTAGTTGAAAAAGAAGAAAAAGAAATAGAAGTACTTAAACAATTTATGCCACCGCCAATTTCTAAAGAAGAACTTTTAGAGACACTCAAATCTATTATTGCCGAAGTAGGTGCTACTGGGCCTCAGGATATGGGAAAGGTTATGAAGGTAGCTATGAGACGTCTTGCTGGACGTGCAGATGGAAAAGTAGTAAGTGAGAAAGTTAAAGAATTGTTAAGCCAAATTTAATTTTTTACTAAGCTGTACATCAAATAAACAATAAGAGCACCAGCAATATCATCAATTAAATAGTGATAACCCAAAATCAAACTACCTATTATAATAAGCCAAAGAAACAAAAAGGAAATTATAACAACCCATTTTTTGCAAAAGTCTCGGGCTAATAAAAATATTTGTAAAGCATAACCTACATGGAAGCTAGGAAATGCAGCAATAGGTATAATAGCTTTACCTTTAAGTAGATTAAATGCCTCTATACCTTCTTTAAGAAATAATGTTTGTTGTTCAAGACAATAGTTATGATAATGCCAACTTATAAGTCCTGAAGGCAAATAATTAAAATAATTTTTATCAACATAAATTGGAGAAATAGCTGGGAAAAGATAATGTAATATACTTCCTAACATAAGGCTAAGACCATACACACCAAATAGTCTTTTTTTAAAAGTTTCATTCGAGGAAATTAGTCCTAAAAGGAAAAGCCAATGGGCAAATGCCCAACCAGGAACATAAACAATATCTAAAAAGCGATATAACCAAGTTGGTAAAGAGGAAAAAATAGGATGTACTAAAATCCAAAAACCTTTTTCCCATTTCCATAAGGGTACATGATGATTATAGATACTTCCGTAAACTTTAAGGGTGAAATAAATTTGAATAACAAATAAAAATGGAATTACCCATTTAAACCAATTGACAAGAATATTAACTTTCCATTTATGTGGAAGGAAATAATATAATTTCTCCTTAAAGAAGGATTCTAAGATTAACAACATACTAATAATAATTAATGACCATTTAAACCAATGGCTTCGTAAAATAAATTTAAATAAATAACCTCGAAAATTCATGTATAAATAATATTGTCCTAGAAGGGTATTTTGACTTATTTCAAATAGAGCAAAGAAAAAATTAAAAAGAAGATATAAATAAAATACACATAAAACAGGTTCTTTAAACCAATCATCTAATTGAAAATAGCCTTCAAATGATTTTACCTTCTCCATATATATTAAAATCTGTTTCTCTTACCCCTAAAACTTGAAGTACTCTTAAAGCAGCAGGTATTATTTGATGATATATATAATAATCGCTATCTATTTGTTCTAAAGATGCAAACTCTACTGGTTCTGCTCTTTCTGAAATAGAACCAGCTCCTTTTGTAATGACAAACATTATAAGCATTCCCTCTCCTACTTCTCCGCCTCTTTCCTTTATCTTTCTTGCTGCCATTACATGTGGCCCAATTTGCTTATAACTTTCAAGTGGTTTAGTTAATTCTTCATAAATAATTAAATCTCTTAATAAAATTTCTTTCCCCTTTACCTTTGCCACTATCTCTTTAACATAATCTTTTGCCTTCTCCACATCTTTTTCCTTTAAAACAAACTCAAGCACTTTTCTTTGTACTTCCTTTGCCAAATTGCACCAATCCCTTCTTACTGTCTCAAGTCCTCTAATTAAAAGCTCTCCTTTTTTATCAACTAAAGCATACCTTTTTTTAGCTGTTCCTGGTGCTGCCCCTTTTGGAATAAAAATACCTCTTTCATAATAGCCTTGAAGATCAAGCTCCAAAATACCTGGAAATTTTTTATTGATATAATCTAAAAAACTTTCAGTAACTTTCTCTATATCACCATTTTTTGTCTTTAAAAATAAAGAGTCAGTATCTGCGTAAATTACTGTAAATCCTTTATTTTCTGCCTCTTTAATAGCCTGCTTTATCCAATATCTGCCAAAAGCTGTACAACTCTCAGCACATTCTTTTGAATACCATTTTGAACCCGCAAAACCAAAATATCCATAAGTAGCATTAGCAATGATTTTTAAAGCATATTGTCTATTGTCAAAAACTCTATATTCTAAAGAAGATTTGTCCATTTCTTTCAATTTCTTTTTCAATTCAATTCTTTTCTTAATCAATTCCTTTACTACACTTGGAACAAAACCTTCTTTTTTGTTACAGAACCAATAATTTAATTCTGGCACTTTATGACCATCTTCTTTACAACACTCACAATTAAAAGTTTCAGGAGAAATATTAAAACTCACAATCAAACTTGGATAAAGTGATCTAAAATCTAAAACAGATATATTTTCATGAATCCCAGGAATAGGTTCTTTAACAAAACCACCTACATAACTTACACGCTTTCTTTTCAAAATTTCTTCAAACTTTGGTTGATTTGGTATAATCTCATTTTTTTCATCAGCCTTTCGAGATAAATACCATTCTACAAGTTGTCCATAAGTCATCCTTGAAATATCAAAGATAATTTGACCCACTATTCTTGAAATTTCAAATGCCTGAGGTAAAAGAATTTCAGCCAATCTATATGTAAGTTCTGAATCTTTGAGACAATATTCTGCTAATTTAGTTAAATTTTTCCCTTTATGCCAAGCCTCTAACATTTCTTGATAATCAATTTCAATTTTTTTATCTCCCAAAATTTCACTTGAAACTGCATCAAGTGTTAAAACTTCTGTTTGGAGACCTGGTGATAAAATATTGTTGATGAAATTAAAGATATCAATATGAACTATACCATTTAATCTAGCTGAACTAATCCTAGCCCTTCTAGTAAATTTAGTTTCTGTTTTATCTCTTGAAATAACTAATTTTACTTTATTAATTTGACATCTTTCATTTAAAACTTGAAAATCAAAGGAATCACCATAATATGTCACAATAATATCTGGATTATATGTATTAAAAGTTTTTACTATTTCTTGTAAAAGTTCCTTTTCATCTTTAACCAAATAAACCCATTTTGGATAATCAGCCCTTTGATCAGTCAAAACCTTTTTAAAATCTTTTCCATAAAATGAAGCCATCACTATTTTCTTTTTTCCTGCAATTTCAACAGTTTCAATATCAAAGGCCAAAATATTAAGTTGAGGGATAAAAATGTCCTCTAAAATATTTATTTTTTTTGCATTTAAAGCTAAATCTACATTATAATTTGTATTTATCTTCTCCCCCTCTATCTCAAGCCAGCAATTTCCATCAATTCGATTAGATATTAAGAATCTACGATAAAAATTTATTGCATATTCATACTCTTCAATAACAGAGCCACTTCCTCCCCTTTTTGCTTCTAATACCTTAATAAAATCTCTAATCTTTTGAGTATCTTGAGGTCTAAAACAGATAATCTTTAAAAATTTCTTAAATTCACCATTTAATTTTTTCTTTACTTCCTCAATATTTTTAATCTTTGCTTTTTTTCCTTTTAAAATTTTTTCTATCTCATCTTTTGCTTTTTTAACATCACTTGGTAAAACATAAAAATAAGGATCACTTTGAGCAAAAACAACTGCATTTTTACCTTCCTCTGTCTTCCCCCAAAGCCTTATCCTTGCTGTATCCTTTACAGTAATATAATCTGTGTCTAATAGAAAAAACTTCACTTTCATAATCAAAAAATTTATAATCCCTTTGACTTATTTTGTAAATATTTTAATATAAAACAAAAAGGAGGACAAAAATGCAAGATATTATTGCAAAAGCATTAATGCATGGAGTTTATGTTGTTACAGTTAAAGCTGAAGGACGAAAGAATGGAATGACAGCAGCTTGGGTCTCTCAAGTTTCTTTTAAACCTCCACTAATTATGGTCTCAATCGCTCCTGCCCGTTATACTCATGGACTCATTAAATCAGCTGGTTATTTTGCCATTAATACTTTAAGTGAGGATCAAATAGAGATTGCCAAACATTTTGGTTTTAAATCTGGTAGAAAAACAGATAAATTAGCAAATTTTGAACATTTTGAAGCTGGACATGGTTCACCTGTACTTAAAGATGCTTTAGCCTATATTGAATGTAAACTTGTTAATACATTTGAAGCTGGTGACCATACACTTTTTATTGGTGAGGCAATTGAAGGAAAGGTATTAAAGGAAGGGAAACAACCACTTTTATTCATTTGGGAAAGGTTTTTTTAGCTTCTATTTTCTCCTTCCCTCCCATGTAGGGACGCAATACAGGTGGGATTAATACTGAGCCATTTTGTAATTGATAATTTTCCAAAATAGCTACTACAGTACGTCCTATAGCCAAACCTGAGGCATTGAGTGTATGGACAAGCTCTGTCCCTTTTTTTCCTTTAGATTTAAACCGAATATTTGCTCTTCTTGCTTGAAATGTTTCAAAGTTACTACAAGAAGATACCTCTTTATAAACACCTTGCCCTGGAAGCCAAACTTCAATATCATATGTCTTTGCTGCTGAAAAACCTAAATCACCAGTGCAAAGAAGCACTATCCGATAATGAAGTCCAAGGCGTCTTAATACCTCCTCAGCATCATTTAATAATGTTTCTAACTCATCATAAGAAGTTTCTGGAGTAGTAAATTTTACCAATTCTACTTTATTAAATTGATGCTGTCGTACAATGCCTCTTACATCCCTACCATATGAACCTGCTTCAGCCCTAAAGCAAGCAGAATAAGCAACATATTTAATTGGTAAATCTTCTTCTCTTAAAATCTCATTTTGATGCAAATTTGTAACTGGCACTTCTGCTGTAGGAATCAAATAATAATCTTCTCCTTCCACTTTAAATAAATCTTCTTTAAACTTTGGCAATTGACCAGTACCAAAAAGACATTCTTCTCTTACTAAAAATGGAGGAAAAATCTCTATATATCCATGTTCATTTACATGTAAATCTATCATAAAATTGATAAGTGCTCGTTCCAAAGCCGCTCCATCACCTCTATAAACAACAAAACGAGAGCCTGAAATCTTAGCTGCTCTTTTAAAATCTAATATACCTAATGCCTCTCCAATCTCCCAATGTGGTTTTGGTGTGAATGTAAATTGAGGTTTTTCACCCCAAGTCCTTACTACTACATTTTCTGTCTCATCCTTACCTATAGGCACAGAAGGATGAGGGATATTAGGTAATTGAATAAGAAACTCTTGAATTTCTGCTTCTATTTTCTCTAATTCATCATCTAAATTATCTATTTTTTGAGAAAGTGTCTTTACTTCTCTCAAGAGCTCATTTATATCTTTTCCTGCTCTTTTTGCTTTAGAAATCTCTGCAGAAAGTTGATTTCTTTTTGCTTTAAGAACCTCTACTTCTTTAAGAATAACACGCCTTTTTTCATCAAGATTTAAAAATACGTTAATATCTAATTCTGATCCTCTTTTTTTAAGAGCATCTTTCACCAATTCAATATTTTTTCTTACAAATCGCAGATCTAACATAGTGGAATTATTTAGCATCAGGGTATAAGAAAGTCAATGTTGCCAATTTTGATAGAAGTTGGTAAAGAAAATTCTATGATTAAAATACCATCTCCAGTAGAGTGTCTTAATTTGTTAAAAAAATATGGAACGTATCCACATATTATTGCCCATTCAAAACAAGTTGCTAAAATCGCTTTATTCTTAGCACATTCACTCAAAGATGTAGGAATTGATTTAAATTTATCTTTAATTGAGGCTGGTGCCCTTTTACATGATATTGCTAAGACTTATAGCCTCAAACATCCTAATATAAATCATGCAGAAAAAGGTGCAGAATGGATAACTGCTTTAGGTTATCCAGAAGTAGCAGAAATTATAAGGTGGCATATAGAATTACCAAATGAATTAAAAATAGAAGAAAGAACAATTGTAAATTATTCAGATAAGCGTGTAAAACATCAAACTATTGTTTCACTTGAAGAAAGATTTGAAGATTTAATAAAACGGTATGGGAAAGATGAAAAAAGCAGACAAAGGATTGAGGAATTTTACAATCGTACAAAGGCACTTGAAAAAATAATTTTTTCTCATTTACCATTTGGACCAGAATTTATCAAAACATTGGAGTAAGAAATGAAAAAATTAACAATAGCATTACTCTGTGGAGGCAAATCAAACGAAAGAGAAATTTCTTTAAAAAGTTGTACACAAGTTAAAAATGCACTACCAAAAGAAAAATATGAAGTCATTATTTATGACCCAGCTACTGACATTCCTAAGCTTGTACAAGATGCTTCTAAAATTGATGTTGCTTTAATAATGCTTCATGGACGTTATGGAGAAGATGGTACAATCCAAGGTTTGCTAGACCTTTTAGGTATCCCTTATCAGTGTTCTGGTGTCTTAGCAAGTGCTTTAGCAATGAATAAAATTATGGCAAAAAGGATATTTCGCTCAGTTGGTTTAAAAGTACCAAGAGATATTGTTATATCTCATTATGAAAAATATGATCTTAATTATATTATTGATATGCTTGGACTTCCACTTATAGTAAAACCTTCGGATGGAGGATCAAGTATTGCATTAAGCCTTGTTGAAAATAAAGAGGAATTAAATTCAGCTATTGAAATTGCCTTTAAAGAGAGTGAAACTATCCTAATAGAAGAATATGTTAAAGGAAGAGAAATTACTGGTGGTGTTTTGGGAAATAAAGAATTATTAGCATTACCTATTGTTGAAATTATTCCACAAGGAAAACATACTTTTTTTGATTATGAGGCAAAATATGTACCTGGTGTTACAAAAGAAATCTGTCCTGCTTTATTGCCACCCCATCTCACTGAAAAGGCAAAAAAATGTGCTATTACTGCTCATAAAGCTTTAGGATGTAAAGGTTATAGTCGCACAGATATGATTTTAAAGGATGAAGATATTTATGTGCTTGAAATAAATACTATTCCTGGTATGACTGAAACTAGCCTTTTTCCTCTAGCTGCTAAAAAATTAGGAATATCTTTCACACAACTTTTAGAAAAATTAATAAATTTAGCGTTAGAAAGTGCCTATGAAAAGAGATAAGGAAATAAAACTGCTTAAAATGACTATTAATTTTTATCACGAACTTTTTTATAAACAAAAAAAAGAAGAATTGTCTCCACAATGGGAAGCTTTAGCAAAATGGGATATTGAACAATTAGAAATAAAAAAATTTAAAATTGGTTATTGTCCAGAAACAGACGAATTTGTTAAACATTATGCTGAAATTTTAAATACTTATCCAGCTATTACAGAAACTTTATGTAATTTAGGATTTATTAAAAAAGAAAACAATAATATAAAAGATGCATTAAGAGGACATTTTCTGTTTCCTTGTTATGATGAAAAGGGGGAGCTATTAAATTTAGCAGTTTATCATCAAAAAACAGGTTGGAAACTACTCTATCCTTATGATCCTCTTGGTATATTTGGGCTTTGGCAAGTAAGTTATGAATTAACAGACTATGGACTTGCCTTTCTTTTACCAGACATAATAAGTTTTTTTGCTTTTAAAAAACTGCTCTATCCTACTGGTGTTAATCCTTGTCTTGCATGTTTAAAAGGGATAAATGCCCCTCTTTGGGAAAAATTAGAATCTCTTGGAGTAGGTCAAGTATTAGTTATTGGTCAGGAAGTACCTAAAGAACTTAATACTTATATGGAAGTATTAGTCTTCCCAGATAAAGGTAATAGTCTTGCTAATTTAAAAGCCACTTTGCCACATTTGGCTAATCAACGCTTTCGTCGTTTAATTGAAGTAGGATTAGAAGTAATGAAAATAAAGGAGTAAATCATGCGTCAGTTATTATTTGATGAAATAAGTGCAGTAGATATTAAAAAAATTAACAATTATCTTAAAAAACAAGCTGAATCAACACCCTTACACAATGTTTATTGGGTACATTTGCCAGAAGACCTATGGGATGATATCCAGAAAGAGCATAAAAATTGCCAACCTTATTATTTTGCAGTAGAAGTAGGACAAAATTATATTCGTGTAGAATTATTAATTCGTAGCCGACAACGTCTCCATTGCAAATGTATAAAGTATGCTAATGAATCTCAACGTGCATTTATTTTAACATTTGTAGATAAACTAATAGAAACTTTAAAAATACGTACATGAATAATTTAATTTTTTTAGATAAATTTATTCTTCTTTCACTAAATAAACTTGCTCATCCTATTTTAGATATTTTCTTTTTATTTATCAGTTACTTAGGAGAATTTTGGATATTAACTATCCTTACTGCAATAGGGCTTTTATCTTATAGATGGAATATTTTTAAACATCATTGGCCTTGGTTAATGCTTGCTATGCTTTTAAGTCTCATAATGGTTTTAATTATTAAAGACTTAACAATGCGACCCCGTCCTCAATTAACTATTGCTGACATTCGAACTTTAAAGCCATTACCAAAAACATATGCATTTCCTTCAGCTCATACACAGACAGCTTTTTCTGCTGCCACTTATCTATGTCTTCTTTTTAGAAAAAAAATATTAATTTTTATCTTTTTAGGGCTAGCATTTTTGGTAGGAATAGCAAGAATTTATATTGGCGTTCATTATCCTTCTGATGTATTAGTTGGTGCTTTTATTGGCAGTGGTTTTAGTATTATAATATGGAAATTGCGGAAGTTTAAAGAGCACTAATTTCTCCAATTTCTTCTATTTCCACATTAATACCCTCAACCTTATTAGGGATTAATTTTTCTATCTCTGTTGTTTTCTCTTTTACATAAACTTTAATACAAGACACACCATCTTTAGTTTTGCCAATACCTACACCTACCACTCCATCTATTGCCATAAATTTAGATTCATATTTATTTTTTATTTCCTCAATCATCTTTTCACCTTATAAGAAGGATTGGCTTAATTTTAAAAAATCAAAACCAATCCCTCTTTTTTATTTATCTTATTGCTATCATAGACGCACTGATAAAATCAGACCCTGTAAATGATAATTTTCCCCATGCATTTCTCCCTTCTGACTCAACACGAAGCTTTGTTGTAACTGTTATAATTACCCATTTATTTGGACCTACAGTTAAAGGATTTGCTTCAATAGTTGTATAACGATCAATACGTCCTCTTTCATTAATATTATCATTAGACCTATTTTTTATATTAATCCATTTAGCACCTACCCAATAATTTTGATATACATTAATACCTATATCTAGTTTAATTTTAGCCCATCTATGATTCCACCATTTATCATTGGAATATATTCCATAATAACCATGAATACTGACCCATGCCCTTGGTCTTACAACTTCATAACCAGTAGGCCAATAAGCAAAATAAAGTGTATTATAAACAGTCACATCATTATCATCAGTATACCCCAATAGTCCATCCCCTTTTGCATATACCCATGGATGCATTCTATTGCTTGAAATTGCATATTTTGGACATGAATACCCACCATTTGTTATACCTCCTTCATTATGTTTATGTATGCTTCCACAACAATAATAAGGACTAGCACTGCCCCACCAATGGCTTTGAATACCCAACTCTACATTTGCCATAATGGAACTTATGCCTAATGCTTGCATATTCTGCAGCTGTTCTATTTCATTAATTAGCACTTCATCTGGTGTGCCTTCTAACTTTTCTGTCTCTTCTAAAGCTTTTATTGAAATTTTTTCTACTTCTTCATTTGTTTTTTCTAAAGTTTCTTTAGAAATATTCAAATTTTTAAGAAACTCAATCATTTCTTCTTCTTTTAGCCTACCCATCTCTATTTCACGAGCAATTGCTGCTTCCTTAATTGCATATTCTGCATCTGCTTCCCTTTTTATCTCAGCTTCAAGCATTTCTATTTCTTTTTTTAACAATTCCATATTAAACATTTTTTCCTCCTTTAATTTTTAATAAGCTTAATCCTTAAAGCCATTAAAACATTCTGAATCTTATTATGAACAGTTACGCGAGATGAACCTGCAAATAAAAGACCAACCACCCTCCCGTCCGTATCTAATAAAATAGAGCCTGAATCCCCACCTGCTGACATATTAGTCGTGAGAATTTGGTCTCTAAAATAGGCAATTCTACCTCCTCCATAATTAACAACTATACTGACATCAGTCCCAATAACCTTTCCGATTGTTGTTTGAGTAGTCCTTCCGCTTTTTTTAACACTCATACCTAAAGCAACCTCAGCACATCCATTTGGTATACCAATATTAATAATATCTGCTCTTACCATCCTTATTTCAATTGGTTTGGCAATAGCAGCATCCACTAAATTGTATCTATCTCTATCTCCAAAATTTATACGTACAAATCTTCTTAGATTGGCAATTAAATCATTAGGAAGACTCCCCCCATCATACCGACCAGGCTGTAAAATAGGATCTCCAATTCTAGCTATATTTGAATTAGCAAGAACATGATTGTTACTTAAGATATAAATTTCAGAACAACAAACATCTTTTACCAAACAACCAAATGTTCCTGCTGTGATGCGATAATGCCCTATACTATATCCAGGTCTAGCAGGTCTTAGTCTTGTTTTAAAGACCTGTGCCTCTATTTTACCAACTTCTTCTACATCAAGGGGGATCCCTTCATATTCAGCAGGAATAATAGCCTCTGCTGCTAGTTCTGCTTGTGGTAATTTCTTCTCTACATAAACTTTAATACAAATTTCTTCAGTAATTTGACCTCCTACTGTTTTAAATCCAATACCAACACCTACTACATTTGGAAATAAAAATACCTCTTCCTCAGCAGCTTCACGCACCATAGCCATTTTTAACAAATTTTCTTTTTCTACCATTTTTAACCTCCTTTAAAAATAAAAAAAATGTTTACAAAAACTTCCTTTTCATTTATCACCTCCTTTCCAATTCTCTTTTAACATAAAAAGGGGACAAAAAAGGAACAAAATATTTTTTATTTTTGCACCCCTTGACATTCTTTTTTAATCATGTAAAGATGACGCTCGCTATGATTTATGATCGAAGAGAGAGGAGGCGAGATTGGCCAAGGCAAGGGTTAGGCATTTGGCATTGCGAATTTTATTAGCCAAGCCCTTGAGCTATTGGCAACTCCTCAAGCAAATAGATGTTGATATACCCACTACTCAAAAGGTTTTAAAAGAACTTCTTGAAGAAGGTTTATTAGAATATCAAAATAATCTTTTTTCAGTTACTCCCAAAGGAAAAGAAGAAGCAAAAATTTTGGGTCTTTCCCCTTTTGTCTCAATTAGATGTCCTACATGTCAAGGTAAAGGTATTACATTTTCTTCATTTCAAGAATTATTAGAATTTTTTCAAGAATTAATTGTTGGACGTCCAAAAGCTATTTCTGAATATGACCAAGGATATGTAACACCTGCTGATACAGTTGCACGTGTATTATTTATGTATCAATTAGGAGATATAGAAGGAAAACAAATCTTTTTATTAGGTGATGATGACCTTACTTCTCTTGCTTTATTAGCATCTGGTTGGCCAAAGGAAGTAACAGTATTAGAAATAGATGAAAGAATTTTAAAATTTCTTGAAAAGAAAGCTGCTTCAAAAGGTTGGACTAATTTAAACATCTTTCATTATGATGCTCGTTATCCTATCCCTGAAGAATTAAGACAAAAATTTGATGTCTTTTTAACTGATCCAGTAGAAACAGTTGGTGGACTACGTTTATTTCTTTCTCGCTGTGTTGAAGCATTAAAAGGAGAAGGGGGAGTTGGCTATTTTGGCTTAACCCATCTTGAAGCTTCTCGCAGAAAATGGTGGCAAGTGCAAAGAGATATTTTAGATATGGGATTTACAATCACTGATATTCTTCGTAATTTTCACACTTATCTTTTAGAAAGAGATGATATATTGAATTTAGAATTACGGGTAGCTAAAGAAGCGCCAGTAGAAGTAAAAAGACCAGAAATAGATTTTTATACCTCTAATCTCTTTCGAATTTATGCTGCAGAATTACCCAGACCATTAGTAAAAGGCAAAGTAGATTGGGAAAGAGAACTTTATTATGATGAGGAGGCCTATGTAACCTGTCCTTATTAAAAAATAATTAATAGGGGGGTGAAATGGCATGTGCGGGGAAGCATTTGATATTAGAATTATGGGGATGTAAGGGAGAAGTACTTGATTCTGAAAAATTAATAAAAGAAATGCTTGAAAAGGGAGTTAAAACCTGTGGAGCTAGAGTGATAGAAATAAAAACACATAAGTTTAATCCGCAAGGGTTAAGTGCAGTTGCTCTTCTTAATGAATCTTATATGAGTATTCACTCTTGGCCTGAAATAGGTTATGCAGCAATTGACATTTATACCTGTGCTCCGTATCTAAATCCAGAAAAGGTGGTAGAAGTGATTAAATCGTACTTAAAGCCTCAAAAAATGCATCTGCTCAATTTTCATAGAGGTATAGATTAGTAGATGGGAAAGAAAAAACCCTTTTTCTGGTTTTATGAAGATGTAGATGGATTACAGTTAGGATTGCCAGTAGAAAATGTTTTATATCATGGACGATCTCGTTATCAGGAGATTTATGTATTAAAAGCAAAAGGGGTGGGAAGGGTTTTGGTACTAGATGGTTGTATTCAATTAACAGAAAAAGATGAATTTATTTATCATGAATTGATCGTTCATCCTATTCTATTTACTCATCCTTGTCCAAGACAGGTATTAGTAATTGGTGGAGGAGATGGTGGGAGTGTTCGTGAAATACTTAAACACTCTACAGTAGAACATATTGATTTAGTAGAAATAGATGCGGAAGTTATTGAAGTTGCTCAAAGATACCTTCCACGTATAAGTAAAGGATTAAAGGATAAACGAGTAAGCATTCATATTGCCAATGGTATTGAATATGTAAAAAATACTAATCAAAAATATGATGTGGTTATTATTGACTCTACTGACCCAATAGGTTTAGCAAAAGCACTTTATGAGAAAGAATTTCATCTAAATTTAAAACAAACTTTAGCTTCTGATGGTCTTATGGTACTTCAAACTCAATGTCCATATTACCAAGAAAAAGCACTAAAACAACTACATCAATGTCTAAAAGAAATCTATCCAATTGTTCGGATTTATGTTTATACTATGCCTACTTATCCAGGAGCATTATGGAGCTTTACATGTGGTAGTTTAAAATATGACCCTTTAGCTGTAGACGAAAAAACTATCCAAAACCGTTGGCAAGGCATGAAAACACGTTATTATAATCCTAAAGTTCATTTAGGGGTATTTCTTGTATTACCCCAATTTATGTTAGAGGAGGTAACATGAGTAAATTAAAAGAGAAGGTTCAAATGGTCATAGACCGCATCAGACCTTATCTACAGGCTGATGGTGGGGATATAGAATTGGTAGATGTTGTTGATGATGTTGTTAAAGTAAGATTAAAAGGTGCATGTGTTGGTTGTCCAATGGCTCAACTTACTTTAAAAAAAGGTGTAGAAGCTTATATAAAAAAAGAATTACCTGAAATAAAAGCAGTAGAATCAGTATAAAATTCATGTTGTTTTTCATAAAGGATTTATTTTATTTATCATTTGCAGTAAAATATTTTTATGAAAAAGTATGGAATATTTTTTCTTATTTTTTTCCTTTTATGGCCACAAACAGCTTTCCCTCTTACCATTGATCAAGAAAAAGAAATGGGTAGAAAATTCTTCATTGAAGTTAAGCGTCAATTACCCATTATATCTGATCCTGTGCTCAATCGTTATTACAATGAGCTTGGTCAATATTTAGTAAATCATTTAGAAGAGAGACATTTTAATTATCATTTTTATTTAATTGATAATCCTACTTTAAATGCTTTTTCTGGACCAGCAGGATATGTTTTTATGTATAGAGGACTTTTTCTTATTTTTGATACAGAAGATGAACTTGCAGCTGTTACAGCACATGAAATTGCTCATGTAAAATGTCGGCATATTGCTAAAAGATTAACACGAGGAAAAAAAATTGGGTTAGCTACTTTGGTAGCAATACTTGCTGGAGCTTTACTTGCTAGTGAAGGGGAAGCAACTAGTGCTATTACTACTACTTCTATGGCAGCAAGTATGGCTATTTCTTTGAAATATAGTCGTCAAGATGAAGAAGAGGCAGATAGACATGGTTTAGATTTGCTTTTAAAGGCAGGTTATGAAGGAAAAGCTATGGTAAGTGCTTTTAGAAAGCTTGCACGCTTTAGTCTAGAAAGCCCTGGAAGGATACCTGCTTATTTAAAAACACACCCAGATATAGGCATTAGAATAGTTTACATATCCAATACTTTAAAGCATCTTGCTCATAAAAGTATAGCTATACAACGCCCACGTTTTCATCTCATGCAGGCAAGATTACGTGCCCTTTATACTGATAAAGAAGCAGCTAAAAATTTTTTTAAACAAAAATTATGTGGAAATAAAAAAGAACCTTCAAATTATTATGGACTTGCTTTATGTCTTATGCAGGAAAGAAATTGGCAGAAAGCTGTTGAATATTTAAAAAAAGCTTTAAAATTAGAGCCAAATGAAACTTTATTCTTACGTGAACTTGGTATTTGTTATACTGAAATAGGAAAATTTAAAGAAGCAATTGATTCTTTAAAGAAAGTACCTATTGATTTAGAAGTAGCCTTTCATTTAGGACGGGCTTATAAAGAATTAGGAAAAAAAGAAGAAGCTATAAAAATATGGAATAAAACGATAGAAATGTTTTCAAAAAAAGAAATTTTAAATATATCATATCTTTCACGTTTATATTATGCTTTAGCACAGTGTTATGCAGAAAATAAACAAATGGATTGGGCACATTATTATCTTGGCTGTTATTTTGAATCAAAAGCAAAATCAAAACAGGCTCACTATCATTATAATAAGGCTTTGACTTTAACCCATGATAAAAAATTAAAAACAAAGATTAAAAAGAAATGATTCTTTCTTTTTATCAAATGGTAAAAGGTGATGTGTCTTTTCGTCTACCTCAAGGTATGTTTTCACCAGAGCAAATATCTCTTATGAAACAAGCAAAGTGTATTATTTTGCCACCTATTTGTAGAAGTGTACATTATTGGTTTTGCAAAAAATTTGCTCCAGTTTTCCCATGCATGGATACTCGTTTTCATTTTCCAGGAAAAGTAGGACATATCTTTTTATTTGAATTAGCAGGTATACCTTATCCACCAACAAAAGTATATCATGGTTTAGAGGAATTTAAGAAAAGGCAGGCAGAAGGAGAAAAGTTATTTGAATATCCATTTGTTGTTAAATGGAGTAAAGGGGGAGGAGGGGTTTTTGTACATTTAGTGAAAAATGAGAAAGAATTGTTTTATATATTGGAGCAGTTTCGAGGATATGAAAAAAAGGGACCTTCTTTTATTATTCAACCCTATATTGAGCATGATCATTGTGATTTAAGAGTAGTAGTTATAGGCAATCGTTTTTTAACTTATTGGCGTTGTCAACAAACACCAGGTGAATTTAGAAGCAATGTAAGCAGGGGAGCTAAAATATTTTATAATTTAAATCCAAAGCTTGAGCAAAAGGCAATTTCTCTTACAAAAAAACTTTGCCAAAAAACAGGTATTAATTTAGCTGCTATGGATATTATGTTTTCTAAAGATAAAAAACCGTTTTTTTTAGAAATTAATTATGGTTTTGGTGTCCATGGTCTTGGAGGATTTCAGCGTTATAAAGAAATTTTAAATGAAGAAGTAAAGACATGGATTAATTCTGTTTTAAAAAATAATGACAAAAAAAGTGTTATTTGATATATTTTGGTCATGAAATATTTAAAATTATTTTTCCTTTTTATTTTCTTAACAGCTCAAGGAGAGGCTTTTGATATTATTTATCAAAAGAATCTTTTTAGTGAAAAAAGAAGTTTTGAAGAAGGTGAAATGAACAAACAGTTGCCTATGATTCCAAACATGGAGAAAAAGGTCAGTTTACTTGGGGTAATAGTTATAGATGATTTTAAAAAAGCAATTATTAAAATTAATGTACCTAGAAAAGGGAAAAAGGTATTTAGTGTAACTGTTGGAGAAAAATTAGGTAATATGTGGATAAAAGATATTAAAAAAGATTCTCTTATTCTTGTTCAGGGAGATCAAGAGTATGTTATTCCGCTAATCAAATCTCCCCAAAAAGATAAATTATATAAAAATAAAAAGGAGAAAAAATAATGTCAAAAAAAGAAAAAGGATTTACCCTTATAGAACTTCTTATTGTAATGATTATTCTTGGATTGCTTGCTGCGCTTGTTGGTCCTACTTTGTTTAAAAAAGTAGAAAAATCAAAACAACAAGCAGCAAAAACACAAATAGAATTATTTGGTGCAGCCTTAGATGCATTCCGTTTAGATGTAGGCAGGTATCCAACAACAGAAGAAGGCTTAGAAGCATTAGTAACTAATCCAGGTATAGAAAAATGGGATGGGCCTTATTTGAAAAAAAAGATACCATTAGATCCATGGGGACATCCTTATGTATACAAGTGCCCAGGAGAACATGGAGAGTATGATTTATATTCATTAGGTGCTGATGGACAAATAGGTGGGGAAGGTAAAAATAAAGATATTGTAAGCTGGGAATAATTAATAAGAACCTTTTTCTAATACATCTTTTAAGTGTTTTATTTTATTTAAAAATTCTTGACCAATAGTCATTTTTGGTTTTTCTGGTACTACATGAGGAGTAATAGCAACAATTAATTCAGTCCTTTCTTCTGTTTTTTCCCAAGAACCAAAGAGAAAACCAATTAAAGGGATATCTTTTAACAGCGGAATACCTTTTTTTACTTTATTTACCTTTGTCTGAATAAGACCGCCAATTACTACTGTCTGACCATCCTTGGCAACAAGTTTTGTCTTTACTGACCTCTCTATAAATGCAGGTGTAGTAAGACCAGCATATGTTTCTCTAGATACATCAGTATATTCCTGTGTAACATCAAGTCGAACAAGACCACCAGAGCTTATTCTTGGTGTGACTTTTAATATAATTCCATAAGTCTGATATTGTACACTTTGAACAATCTGACCAGCTGCTTCAACTGTTGTTAGTGTCTGTGTTAAAGTAGGTACCTTTCCACCTACTGTAATTTCTGCTTCCTGTTGATCAGTAGCTAATACAGTAGGAGAAGAAAGAATCCTTACCTTTGTTTTTGTAGAAAGGGCAGTAAGTAACGATGTTATACTTTGAGAAAGGGTAGCATAATAAATGGAAAGCCCTTTTTGTGCTGCCTCTCCTAAAGCAGCTTCTGGATTAAAAGTATAACCAAAATCTTGTATAGCGCTGATGCGACCTGTTTCAATCCCGCGATTCTTTAAATACCATTCAACTCCATAAGTTATTTCTCCTTTAAGTGTTACTTCAGCCACCACTACATCAATCAAAACCTGTCTTGGCAAAATATCTAATTGTTTTATTGCCTTTTCAATAGTTTGATAATCCTGAGGATTAGCAAGAATAACTAAAGCATTATTAACTTCATCAGCAATAATCTTTACTCTACCTGTTAAAACACCACTTATTTCACCTTTCATTAAAGGAACCTTAGCTTCTACAATTTTTTTCTTTTTAGATTCTGGTCTCACACCAGTTTCATAAAGTTGATTTAGTATGTCAGCAATATCTTTTGCCTGTGCGTTTTTTATAAAACGTACATAAATTCTTTCTTCTTGAGTCACTTCAATACTGTCAAGAATCTTTATCCATCGTTTTACTTCATTAAGCAATTCTTGTGTAAGGGCTGCTACTAAAAGATAGTTTGTTTTTTCTAGAGGAATAATAACAATGCTTTCTTTAATTTTTGGATTATTTTTTAGGATACTTAAATCATTAAATATGGTTTTTATATTCTCTGCAATAATATTAGCATCTATATGTTTCAAAGGGATAGTTTCTATATAAATGTTACCTAAAAGAAAACTATCAATTGTTTGAAGAATCTGTAATATTGTTTTTATATTTTCTTTTTCATCTGCTAATATAAGTCCTGAAATGGCAGGATTAACAATAATTGGAGCTTTTTGAGATAAGAATGGCTTAATTGTATTTAAAGCAATTTTTGGCTCTATATATGAAAGTCGATAAATAAGTATTACTATGCCTTCTTTTTTGGGTATTGCTTGTTTGGTAATTGGTAAACCTAATTGAGATGCCTTTTCTTTACGTACTACCAAAAAAACATTATTTTTTTCTATAAGCTCAATCCCATATAGTCTTAAAGCTTGACAAAGCAATGTAAGTAATGCTCCATTTGTATATTCACCTTGGACATACAAACTTAAACCAGGATTTAATCCAGGTTCAATAATATAGCTCTTTTTTAAATATTCACCCATAATTGTTCGTAATACTTCACTAAGAGGTGCTTGTTCAAAGTTTAATTCAATCTTACGAGATTGTTTATTTTTTTGTTTTAAATTTGGAGATGGGTTACCTATTTTCTTAAATTTTTTAATTATTTTTTGGGAATTTTTAGAAACAGATGGTTTTGAAACATGTTGAGGAACTAATTGCACTTCTGTTTGTGCATACACATTAACACTTAAAACAACTATAATTAACCATAATATAATTTTGTACATACTAATCTCACCCTTAAATCAAATTTTTGTCTATACCCAAATTTTGTAATACTAAGTTCACTTACATAAATACCCTTTACCTTTTCTATTTTAGAAAGTATTTCAGTTAATCCTTGAATATGAGTTCTTATTTCAAAGCGAATTTTTATTTCTTTAAAACCTTCTCTTTTTTTCTCAGGCAAAATTTGATAATTTATTATTTCTAGTTTACCTTGCTCAACCAACGATTTTAAAAGCTGTTCAAGAGAGGCAGCAAGCTTATAAGACTCTTGCGGCTTTAGCCAAATTTCCTCTTTTTTTAATGCTTCAAGTTCTCTTTTAAGCTTTGGAAGTTTTTTCTGGTATAATTTAATTTTTGTTTTATATTTTTCAACTAATAAATTTTTTCTTTCTATTTCATTTTTTAAATTTTTAACTTCACTGCTTAATGGAGCTACATATATAAGGTGAAAAACAACTAAAATGACTAAGACAAAAAGTGCAATAATCAATAAATACTTTTTTTCCTTTATTTTTAACTGTTTTTTCAATTGATTCATTTCAACTTTATACGAATATGAAATCTTTCTTGATGACTCCTTGGATTCTTTCGCACAGGTGAAACAAGCTTTACTTCTTCAAAAGCAGGCACTTGTGTAAGCATCTCCATATAACTCACCACTGATGCTGATTCACCTCTAATAATAAGCTCTTTTTCTTTTAACTTAAAATATGAAATCCAAGTATCATTAGGCGTAATTTCTGTTAATATTTTTAAAACTTCTAGGGGAGAAACCACTTTCCCTTTTAAAGCATCTAATTTATTATATAAAGACTTGAGTGTTTCAATTTCCTTTTCTACTTTTTCAATAGGCTCCCACTTTCTTTGCAGTTGTTTTACTTCTTGAGAAATAATTGTTAGTTTTTGATTTAAATGTTTTTTTTCTAAATGTAAAAAAACAGGGTATAAAAGATAGAAAATAATAATAATAACTATTGAAACATAAGCTAGAATAAATTTATCCATTTTTAATCGTACACCTTGTGGCCAACCATAGATTTCTGTCTTGTTTATTAAATATGGAAGAAAATTTTCTAAAACTTTTTCTTTCAAATTGATTTTTTTAATCTTAAATTCTTTTAATAAATCATTAGTAGAATTACCAAGAAAAAAGACCTCTTTTATATTTAAAATTTCCAAATAACTCTTGAAATATGCAATATTTTCTCTCTCTACAATAAAAACATCCCGAAGTACACCATTTATATAAATAGATGCTTCATAACTATTTCCATTTAATGGGAAAAGAATAACACAAGTTGATTTTTGTATTAAATATGGATAAAAAAAAGCTAAAGGTACAGCACTTATTTGTAAAAAACCTTCAAATCCCTTTATTAAAGTCTGATATTGAAGTTTTGTTTGATAAAAAACAGGTAAAATAAATCTATCTTCTGCTTCAAAAGCTTCACCTAATATAAAAAAAGTTTCTTCTCCTGTTGGAAAAATTTCTTCTAAATCATAATGGATAACTTTTAATAAATCTTCTCCTACACCTTTTGGATAAGATACTTGATGCATTTGGTATTTATCTCTTGTAAGCAGCCAAAGAACTGCAGTTTTTTTTCTTTCAATTCCCCTTATTTCAGGGTTATTTTCCTCATAAGTTTGAAATTGATAAAGCATCCACTTATACCAACGTCTTTTTAAGATAGCCATCTCTAATCGGCCCTTATTTTCAAAAAAAACAATAAGATTTTTAGGACGTTTAGGATTTATAGTATTCATTGCGATAAACTATCCGATGCCGACCATGCCCTAAGTAATAAGTAATAATTACAAAAAAGTGGTTTTTTATCTCACAGACAAATCGATAATAATGACCCTTTACCATAATAGGTTCCTTTTCCTCTTTCTTAGGATACTTAACATTTTTTCCATAAACTGTCAAAAAATTGTAAAGACTCCAAAAAATTTCTGGTGTAATACCCTTTACAAAAAGCAATTCTTCTAAGGTTTTAAAAGCTGAATTGGCAGGTTTATATGGTGGAGAAAGAGAAAGATAATAATCCTCTTCAGCACCATAAGGGCGTGGGACATTATCAGCATCTCGATAATCTAATATACAATCAACTAATTCTTCTGCTTTTTCAGAAGGAAATCCAATTTTTTCTGTAAGAAAAGAAAAAAGTGTTTCAGCATCAACAAGATTAATATTTATTTTTTCTTCTTCATCTTCAACTCTAATCTTTGCCCTTTGATTATCAAATGAAAGCTCAATTTCCTGACCATTAGGCAAGATTCTTCTTTCATCATCTTCTGGTAAGGATAATCTAACTATTGCTTCTTGTATAAGACTGTATGCAGTAAAATAATCTTTTTTTGCTTCCAATATACGACTAGCTGTTTTTGCCTTTAGATGTACTTCACGTCCAAATTCCATCACAATAAAAGAAAGAAAAGCAATAACCCAGAGAAGAAAAATAAGAATTGAACCTTTTTGTTTTTTCATCTTAAAGGAAATAAAAATTTATATATTTTTCCTTTTAAATTAGCTTCAATCTCTATTGCTTCAGGCAAATTATTCTTTTCCTTTGGCCAATTATTTTTCGCATCCCCACCTTCATAATAAACACAATGCCAAGTAAGAGGAATTTTTAATTTAATTGGTTTAGTACTATCTAATGCTTTTAAAGATGTTTCTATTTTTTCTGCATAAGTAAATGGAATCTCACGATAAAAAATCTTCCCATTTTCTAGTTCATATTTAACTAATACAGGAGCAGCCTTATTAGCTGTAAGCAATGAATAGTTAGTGACAAAACAAAATTTATCTTCTTCTCCTATAAAAAGCCCACGAGTATGAAAAATTTTAAAAGTTGAAATATATTTTAATTGTTTTTCCAAAAGATGTGTGATTTTAAAAAAATCAATCTCTTCTTCTTGACCTCCTATTCCTTTCCACCACATTCCAAGAGAAAACCTTAAAGCTAAAGCTAAAGTAAGAATTACAAGAGTAGAAAGGGACATAGCTAAAAGCAATTCTAATAGTGTAAATCCTTTATTAAAGCGCATTTGCTTCAAGAAAACAAAGACTTCTTTTATTTACTTTTACACAAACTTTATAAAGTAAAAAATCTTCATATTCTTCTATTCGTTGAATATTTACTTTATAATTTATATTTCCCCACTTTCCTGTACTTTCTCCTTCTTCTAACTTTTTTCCTTGAAATTGAATAGCAATTTGTTCCAAAACATAAATTTCTTTTAATGCTTTTAAAGCCCTATCTAAAAGTCGCAAATTCTGTCCTATTACACCCATAAGTACTGCTAAAACAGTAGCCATAATAAAAACCGCTACTACTACTTCTATAAGGGTAAAGCCTTTTTTCATCCTACTTCTTTCCATCTAATAGCAGATGTTAAAGGATTGATATTAATAATATACTTTTTTCTACCATAAATAATTTCTATTTCTGCCTGATTAGCAGTACCATCAGGATAAAAATAAATATAATAGAGACCAGGAGTAATTTCTTTTAAACCACTAGCATAAATTTCAACATTTTCAGGGATAGAATAAACTTTTTCTGAAAGACCATATGTGCGATTGTGACCATCAATAAAAAAATAAATTGGTTTATTAAAAGAAATTGCATTAGTAGCTGCTAATGAAATAGTATGTACAAATTGATGTAAAAATTTTTTCTGTTCCAATTTTAAAACAATACTAGAAAAGTGAGGTAAAGTAAATGTAAAAAGCAAAGAAATGATAAAAGTTACTACTAATATTTCAATTAGAGTAAATCCTTTAAAATTTGATTTCATTTATCCCTAAGATAGCAGAAAACATGCTAAAAATAATCAATCCAATTATAATACCCATAATTACAATAACTGTTGGTTCTATTAAACTTAATCCTCTTTTAAGAAAACGCTGCATCTCATTTTCTAAACTTTTATTTACATTAAGAAATCCTCCACCTAGATCCCCAGTTTCTTCAGATACTGCTAAAATTGTGCTCATTTTAGGTGGAAATATTTCTTTTTTAAAATATAAGCTTATATTTTTCCCACTTCTTACTTCTTGTTTCAACTGAGTAATGTTTTTTTTCAAAATCTCATTTGTCATTACATCTTTTGCTATTTCAATTGCTTCTAAAATATCTACACCTGCATGAAGTAGTATCCCCATTGTTCTTGTAAATTTTATCAATTCAATTTTTATTATAATTTCTCTTAAATATGGCACTTTTAACAACATCTCATGAATCCGATAACGACTGTGTGGATGATTAGTCAAACGTTTTGAAATAAAAAAAAGGAGGATAAGAATAAAAGGGAAAATCCAACCATAATGATTTAAGAAATAACCTAATTTTAAAAGAAATTTCATAAATATAGGAACTTCTTGATGCAATTCAGAAAAAATTTGAGAAAAGCGTGGTACAACATAGCCTAATAAGATAAAAATCGAGATAATACCAATTGTAAGTAAAATGGATGGATAAATAGCTACTGAAATCAAATTTTCTTTAAGTTTTTGGCGTGCTTCTAAATAATCTCCTATTAATTTTAGCACTTGTGTTAAACTTCCTGTCATTTCTCCTACTCTTATCATTTGAATATAGAAGCGACCAAATACTGAATGATGTTGGCTTAAAGCCTCAGAAAAACTTTTTCCTGCCTTTACTGACTCAAGCAAATCAGCAATAAGATGTTTTATTTCAAGCTTTTCTGCTGAATTCATAAGCATTTCCAATGCTCGATCAAGAGAAAGACCACCCTCAAGTAAATCTTTTAAATCTATCGTAAAATCAATAATCTTTTGTGAACTAATGCGTATTTTTTTTCTCTTAGCAATGTAAATTTTTACTGGAATAAGCTGACGTTCTTTTAAACGGCGAATTGCTTCCTTTTCTTCTTTTGCTTCAATGAAACCTTTAACTAATTGACCAGAAATGGTCCTCGCTTGATATTTAAAGGTAGCCATTATAATCTTGTGACTCTTAAAACCTCTTCTAGTGTAGTAATACCGCTAATAACTTTTTGTAAACCATCTACTGTCATTGTAGTCATACCTTCAGCAATAGCCCTTTGACGAATAGTATCTGCATCTGCACCTTCAATGATAAGAGAACGAATCCTTTCACTTATCTCCATTACTTCAAAAATACCTATACGTCCTCTATAACCAGTATAAGCACACTCTTCACAGCCAACACTTCGATAAAGCACTAAATTTTTCCAATCAATCTGAGTTTGAAATTGAGGTGGAAAATAACTGATCATTCTTTTAACAAGAGCTTTTTCTGGTTCAAATGGTACTTTACAATGAGGGCAAAGCACCCTTACTAACCTTTGAGCAATTACTAAAAGAATTGAAGAAGAAATAAGATAAGGTTCTACTTGTAAATCTATTAATCTAGTAATTGCAGTAGGAGCATCATTTGTATGAAGAGTAGAAAAAACCAAATGTCCAGTGAGGGCAGATTGAATGGCAATCTCTGCTGTTTCGGTATCTCTAATCTCACCAATAAGCAGCACATCCGGATCCTGTCTTACAATAGAACGAAGTACCTTAGCAAAATTTAAATCTAAATCATGCCTTACTTGAATTTGATTAATGCCTTCAATCTGATACTCAACAGGATCCTCTACAGTAATAATCTTTTTTTCAGGTGATTTAATCTCTTTTAAAATTGCATAAAGAGTAGTAGTCTTACCTGAACCTGTTGGGCCTGTAACAAGAATAATACCATGTGGATAATAAATTTTTTCCTGAAGAAGATTAAAATCTCTTAAATTTAAGCCAAGTGTATCTAATTTGAATTCACGACCTTCTGGATAAAGCAATCTTAAAACCACACTTTCTCCAAAAATAGTAGGCACTGTAGAAACACGAATATCTATTTCTTGTCCACCTAATCTAAGTTTAATTCTTCCATCTTGAGGTAAACGTCTTTCTGCAATATTCATGCCTGCTATGAGTTTAATTCGAGAAATAATAGCTGGCTGCAATCTTTTTGGTGGAGCTTCTGCTTCATGAAGGATACCATCAATTCGATAACGTACTTTAAATTCTTTTTCAAAAGGTTCAAAGTGAATATCAGAAGCGCGCATTTCCACACCCCGTGTAATAATCATATTCACTAATCGCACAATTGGAGCTTCTAAAGCCATATCACGTAAGTTTTCTTCCTCCCATTCCCTAATCTCACTTTCTGCCTCTTCCATCGCCTCTTGAATCTCATTTTCATTCCCATAAAGTCTATCAATAGCTTCTTGAATATCCTCTGATAATCCTAAATAAAATTTTACCTTTAAGGGCTGAAAATATTGTTTGAGATTAGTAATAAGTGAAAGATTAAAAGGATCAGAAATAGCTATTATTACTTCATCTCTTGTCCGTCTTATAGGCAAAATACAATGTCTTTTCAAAAAAGATACAGAAATTTCTTCCAAAATTAAAGGTTCTTTTGGATAATGCTTCCTTTCTAAAAAAGGAATATCAAAATATTTTGCTATCAATTCCATTAAACGTTTTTCTTCAATTCCTATATTTTTTAAAATTTTTGTGAGAGTTAATTTTGTCTCTTCTGTTTTAGCTAAAATTTTAGTCCTTTCCTCTGGTTTTATTCCCAATTGAGAAAATAAAAATTCACTAAATGACTCACTCATTCTAAAATCTGTTCTAATTGTTTAAAATTTAAATGTTTTTGCACAAGTGCCAATCCTCTTTCTACTTTCTCTTTCCCCTCTAAACTCAAACGAGCAGAAATATCTTGAACTTTCTTAGCTACTGTATAAGTGTCATCTCTTACAAGGACAATTGGCACATTTTTTTGATCTGCTTTAGAGAGAATAATCTCATTAGGAATAAAATTACCTGTAAGCACTAAACATTTTGCCCCTTCCTCAATCGCTACTAATTGAATATCTGCCCTATCTCCTCCTACAATTACAGCTGGGTCAATCGAACGGCGGATGTATTCAACAAACCTACTTACCTCCATACCACCAATTAGATAATTTTGAATAAATTTGTTAAGGCCTTCGTGCCCTGAAAGGATTTGTCCTCCTAACCTTTCGCTTAATTCAGCCACTGTTATAGCATTAAGAAGATTGTCATAAGGAATAAGCCCCAACACTAAAATACCTTTTTGCTCTAACCAAGGAACAATCAATTCTTCAATATCTCGTTTTTGCTCCTCCTTTACCCAGTTTAATATTATCCCACAAAGTTTATCTTTCAATGCCTTTTTTACTTCAGTAATACCATCTAAAAATGGCTCTCCTATATATTTATTAACTAAGATAACTTTTGCATTTAATGTATTTATTACCTCAAGTCCAGAAATTCCTAAAAAACTTCCTAACCATACTGTTTCTGCCCCACCAATTATAACTATATCCTTTCCAGTAGAAATGGTTTCAAATGCCTTTTTCACTTTTGACATCAATTCTTCTATCTCCCCCCGTAAAACCTTTACCGTCAATTCATAATCTAAAATAACAGGACATAAATATGATAAATCATCTTTAAGTCCCAAACTCTGATAAATGAAATAAGCAACTCTATCAGTAATAATATTGTTTTTTACCCGTAAAGGAACTTTGCCAAGCGGTTTAAAGTAGCCAAGTTTAAGCCCCTTTTCAAGAAAATACTTTCCTACTCCTAAGGTAATGAGTCCCTTACCTGAAAATGGGATAGTTGAACCAATATAAATTATCTTCATTTTTTTACTCCTTTTTTATAGTCAGCCGGGCATCAACAGCAATAGCGCCCTGGCCAGCTGATTTAACTAAAAAAGGATTAATTTCTATCTCAAGAATTTCTGGGAAATCAAGAGCAAGCTGAGAAAGGGCAAGTATACCATTTACTAAGGCTGATATATCTGCTGGTGGCTCACCCCTCATTCCCCTTAACAAAGGATAGGCCTTAACTTCTCTTATCATCTCCATAGCTTCTCTTTTATCTATAGGTGCTATTCGAAAGGTTACATCCTTTAATACCTCAACATAAATACCACCAAGTCCGAACATAAGCAAAGGACCAAATTGTGGGTCATGAGTAAACCCAATAATGGTTTCCTTTGCCCCTTGGACCATTTCCTGCACAGATACACCATAAATTACTGCCTTTGGCTGCCTTTCTTTTACTTTCACCATCATTTCAGTAAAGGCTTCTTCCACTGCTTGAGGGGTTTCAAGATTTAAAATAACACCTCCAACATCTGTTTTATGAGAAATATCAGGGGAAACAATCTTTAATACTACAGGAAAACCAATCTCTTTAGCAGATTTTACTGCTTCTTCTTTTGTTCTTGCTAATTTTGTTTTAGGTAGATTAAATCCATATGCTTTAAGTACTTCCTTCGCTTCAGTTTCTGTAAGATGAAATCTACCTTCTCTCTTTGCCATCTCCAAAAGATATTTTACACGACTACGGTCAGCCATAATTTGTGAATATTGAGGTAAGGGTTGTGAAAGCCAATGTTTTCTAAGCCACATTTTTTCTAAAGCACTTACTGCATCCTCTGGACAAAAATAATTAGGTATACCGTGTTTTTTTAAAAATTTTATCCCCTTTTCTACCTGATTTTTTCCCATAAAAGAGCAAAGAATGGGCTTAGTAGTATTTTTTGAATATGTCACAATAACTTTTGCTGTTTCTTTTACCTCTATTGTAGCAGTAGGTGTTAAAAGCACTAAAATTGCATCTACATTTTCATCTTCTACCAATATTTTTAAAGCCTTTTCATAACGATCAAAATGAGCATCTCCTAAAATATCTACTGGATTAAAAAAAGAAGCCATTGAAGGCAAAAAACTCCTCAATTTTTCTATAGTCTCTACTTTAAGTCTAGCTAATTGTAATGCAGACTGATCACAGGCATCAGCAGCCACAATCCCAGGCCCTCCAGAATTAGTGAGAATTGCTACTTTTGGCCCTTTTGGTAAAGGTTGTCGAACAAAAGCTAAAGCATAATTAAAAAGTTCATCAATTGTTTTAGCTCTGATAATACCACTTTGTTTAAAAGCAGCTTTATAAGCAGCTTCTGAACCTGCTAATGAACCTGTATGAGAAGAAACTGCTTTAGCGCCAGCTGAAGTTACACCTGCCTTTATAAGAATGATAGGTTTTTTCTTTGATACTTCTGTAGCTACTTGAATAAAAGTATGTCCATTCTCTATACCTTCAAGATACCCTAAAATAACCTTTGTTTTTTCATCTTCTCCTAAAGCAATAAGCATATCTATTTCTGATATATCAGCTTTATTACCAAGGCTAATAAATTTTGAAAAACCTATTTTTTCTCCTAAAGTCCAATCTAATACTGCAATACACATAGCCCCTGATTGAGAGAAAAACCCAATTTCTCCCTTTTCTGGCATACCATTTGCGAAAGAGGCATTTAGACAGCTATAAGTATCTATTAATCCTAAACAATTTGGGCCAAGAACACGTACACAATTCTCTTTTGCCAATCTTTTCAATTCTTCCTCAAGGCGTGCCCCTTCTGGGCCTGCTTCTTTAAAGCCAGCAGAAATTACTATAGCTGCAGGAATACCCTTTTCCCCACAGATTTTTATAGTCTCCAATACATCTGGTGGACGCACTGCAATAACAGCCAAATCTATCTTTTCAGGAACATCTATAAGACTTGGATAAACTTTTAAACCAAGAATTTCAGAAACTTTTGGATTAATAGGAAAAATTTTTCCTTTAAAATTGTACTGCAATAAATTTTGAACAAGAATATGACCAATTTTGCCTTCATGAGCAGAAGCACCTACAACAGCTACTGATTTTGGTTGAAATAATTTTTCTAACATAATTTTAAAACATTTTAACACAAAATTGTGTTGAAATGTCAAGTTAAAATAGCTGCCACACATCTAGTGAGGCAAAACTTTAACACTAAGACCTTATTTTTTCATAATCAATCTACTGACTATAACATCTAGTAAGGCAACAACTCCAATTACTTTCCTCCCTCTGGTTACAAAGATCCTTGCAATATTAAACTTTTCCATTAATTTCACAACGTGTTCCATCTCCATCTCCTCATCAACACAGATTAATGGCTTTGATGCAATATCTTCTACCTTTACCTTATTTAAATCAAGATTTTTCTTTATAACCTTAAAGACCACATCCCTTACTGTAATAACCCCATATACATCCCTTTCATCTTTTGGCCTTACAACTAAAGATCTGATCCTCTTATCAACCATCTTCTCTATAGCCTCATAAATATTTGCATCATGGTCTATATACTCTACCTTGTCAGTCATTATCTCTCCTACCTTCATATCCACCTCCTTTTATAAGTTTATAAAATTATAAATGCAATTATCATGCCTTTAATATAAGACTACTGGTATAAATTTTGCTAACTATAAAATATAAAAAGGGTCATGAGTATAAAGGTAGCTATAAACGGATTTGGTAGGATTGGACGTTGCTTTTTAAGGAGGGCAATGGAATATAAGGATATAGAGGTGGTTGTTATAAATGACCTTATGGCAACCCCTGAGGCGGCAGCCTATTTATTTAAGTATGATTCTGTCTATCGCAAATACAAGGGTAGTGTTAGCTATGAAAATAATTCTCTAATTGTAGATGGAAAAAACATCACTATTACAAGGGAAAGAGACCCTGAAGTCCTCCCATGGAAAAGGTTGGATATCGATGTAGTAGTTGAATGTACAGGCTGTTTTACAGACAAGGAGGCAGCAGAAAGGCATCTTAAAGCAGGGGCAAAAAAGGTAATTATCAGTGCCCCTTCTAAAAACGCAGATGCAACTGTTGTATTGGGAGTAAATGAAGATATCTACAATCCAGAAAAACACAACATCATCTCTTTGGCCTCCTGCACTACAAATTCTCTAGCGCCTGTAGCTAAGGTGTTAAATGATTCATTCGGTATTGAAAGCTTAATTATAACTGCTATCCATGCCTATACAGCAGGGCAAGCCCTTGTTGACTCCTTTGGCAAAAGGCTTCGTCGGGCAAGGGCAGCTGGTGTTTCAATCATCCCTACTAGTACTGGAGCAACTATAGCCACTGAACAAGTTTTGCCAGAGCTAAAAGGAAAGATGACAGGTCTGGCCATGAGGGTACCTATAATCTGTGGTTCTGTAACTGATATTGTAGCCATTCTTAGAAGGGAGGTAACAGCAGAGGAAATAAACAATACCCTAAGGATGTACTCAAAAGAAAGGATGAAGGGTATACTTGAAGTAACCGATGATAGAATAGTCTCTAGCGACATAATAGGAAATTCACACTCTGCCATTGTAGATGCAGTCTCAACCATGGTATTGCAAAAAAGGGTTGTTAAGGTTCTATCATGGTATGACAATGAGTGGGCATATGCATGTAGACTGGTTGATTTTACAAAGTTAATAGGAAGGTTATTATAAGGAGTAAAAGATGATTAACTCTCAAAAAGAAAAACAAATCAAGGAATTTTATAGTCAGGCTACAAAATTGCTCGTAAACATGGGGATTTTAAAAAATGTAAACCCTAGCTGGACTGAATTATTGGAGGCCATAGAACATATGGCAGAATTGATAGACATCTATTCAGAGGAATACCACCCAGATGACATTACTGAATAATTCATAGTTTAATCGCGAAATGAAGAAGATTTAAGATTGGCAATCTTCATTAGACGGTGAAGATACTGCCTCTTCACACCACATATCTTTGCGGCTTCAGAAACATTGCCTTTACATTGTCTTAAGACATAGCTTAAATATTGATGATAGAAATCTACCAATATTTGGCGTTTTGCCTTTTTGAGTGGTATACTCCATATCTCTTCAGTAGAACTCTCAGATTGTAAAGAGGTCATGGGATCAATCTCTGATGCCTGGATGTATTCTCCCTGACAGATAATCACTGCTCTCTCAATCACATTTTGTAACTCCCTTATATTGCCCGGCCAATCTCTTGTCATTAATTTTGACATAGCAGCTTGCGAAAATCCCTTAATAGACTTCTTATTTGCTTTTGCATACTTTTCCAGAAAATAGTGTGCCAAAATAGGGATATCTTCTCTCCTCTCCCTTAATGGAGGCAAGTGGATACTAATCACATTAAGTCGATAATACAGATCTTCTCTAAATCTTCCCTGTTTTACTAGTTCTAACAAATTCCTATTTGTGGCGGCAATGATACGTGTATCTGCCCTCTTATTCTTTGTGCTACCAACGGGGCGAAATTCACCATCTTGTAAAAAACGCAAAAGCTTTGTTTGCATAAGTAGGTTTAAATCACTTACCTCATCCAGAAAGAGTGTCCCACCATTAGCCTCTTCTACTAGTCCAATTTTATCTCTAATTGCCCCAGAAAAGGCACCTCTTACGTGTCCAAAAAACTCACTCTCAATCAAGGTTTCAGGGATGGCACTACAGTTTACAGGGACAAATGGTTTATCACTGCGCAGACTATGACGGTGCAAGGCTCTGGCTACAAGCTCTTTACCAGTACCACTTTCCCCACTAATAACTACTGTAGCTGATGTCTTTGCCACTTGGAGGATGTATCTGTAAATGGATTGCATAACCTTGCTTTTTCCTATAATAAAATCAACTTCCTTTTCCTTGGCCAATTCCTCTTTTAATGCCTTATTTTCCCTCTTTAACTTTTGCAAATCCATAGTCCTTTGGATAGTAAGAAGAATCTGCTCCGGTTTAAATGGTTTTGTAATAAAATCAATAGCCCCAATCTTCATGGCTTCTACAGCAGATTCTATTGTTCCGTAGGCAGTAATGATAATTACAGCAGTATCAGGCTCTATTTCCTTTATCTTCCTTAGAACCTCCATCCCACTCATACCTGGCATCTTCAAATCCAAAAGCACTAGATCAAAGTAGGTATCTTGAATAAGCCTTATTGCCCTCTTTGGTTCAGGGGTAACTGTTACCTCATAATCTGTCTTGCCTTCAATAATCCTTTTTAGCAAGGAAAGCATGTCTATCTCATCATCTATAATCAAGATTTTACCTAACATCTCCTTATTCCTCAGCTATGGGTAAACTAACAATAAATGTTACTCCTTTCTTTTGATTTTTACAAATAATTGTCCCACCATATTTTTTTACAATCCCATAGCTAATGGAAAGACCAAGGCCTGTCCCTTTTTCTTTGGTAGTAAAAAATGGGTCAAAAATCCTTTCTATTAATTCCTCTCTAATACCACAACCTGTATCCTGAAAGGATATCTCTACACACCTTGTATCTAGATTAAACTTTGTACTAATAAAAAGTCTCCCTTTGCTGTCCATGGCATCCATAGCATTTGTAATAAGGTTCAAAAATACCTGTTGCAGTTCCTGTTCATCCCCCCTTACTAGCGGTAAATTTTTGGCAAAGTCTGTGTGAAGTTCAATATTATTTACCTCTAATGTATGTTTGACAATGTTTAAAAGACCTTCCAAACTTTTATTTACATCTGCTATTTTATACCCATCATCCTTTGTCCGTGCAAAATTTAGTAAGTTTTCTACAATATTCTTACAGTGTAAGGCATGTTTTTCTATGGTCTTAAGGTCTTTATATGACTGTGATTCTTTGGGTGTATTTTCCATAAGTAGATTACAAAAACCAATAATGATCCCCAGTGGATTATTGATTTCATGAGCAACCCCTGCAGCCAATGTACCTATGGAAGCCAATTTTTCAGCATTTACCAATTGTTCCTCTGCCTGTTTAATCTCTGTGATATCCCTAGCAATACACAGAATCTCTTTAATATCTCCTAGATTAAGGGGCATAAACTTTGTATTTAACCAATATTTTTGACTATTTACCTCAATTGTATGTTCCATATTTACAGTTTGCCCACGGGAGAGTTGTTCTAGAACCCCTTTACTCTGCTGTTCTGACCAATGAAAAAGCATCCTAAAATCCATACCCAAAATTTCCTTATCTTTTGAGAAAAAGCTTAAAGTCGCCTTATTTGCAGAAATGAGTCTTCCATTTAAATCTAAGGTAAAGATCAAGTCATCTGCCCCCTCTATAAGGAGTCTGTATCTTTTTTCTGATTTTTTTAGAATTTCTGTTTTTCTGGCTACTTCTTCTTTTAATAGATTACTAAATCTTCTTTCAGAGATAAGCAAAAAAAGACCTACTAATAATAATGCAAAGATTACCGCACCCTGCAAAAAGAAGTGCCTAAGGTAAGCTCTATGGATAACAGCATTTACCTCCTGTTCTGGGGCACAAACAGCTACAGACCATATAGTTGATGTATAAGGTAGGTGTATAGGCGTATAGGCAACAAGTTTATTAAAGTATTTTTTTGTTTCTCCATGCCATAGGGAAGCATATTCTCCTGTACCTTCTTCTCCATTAAGCATCTTTTTCTGTAGTATATCTATCTTTTTAAAGGGAAAATATGGAGCTTCCTCATGCCTTGCCTTAAATGCATTCTTTCCTACAAATTTCTTGATAGGGTGAAAGATAAAATATCCATTTTGATCAATTACCCATGCATAGCCGGTCTTGCCAGAACGAATCTTATCTACATGGCCCTTTACCAATTTGTAGACATCTACCAAAAAGACTGCTATTTTATCTTCAGTTAAAGGACAAGCCAAAACCAAAATTTGATTTTTCTTTAGTGTCAAAAAATGCAAAAAGGGACCAGTTAGTCTTTTTTTCTGAAACAAAGAGGAAAGGTTCTTGATTAAGTCTCTTCCTGCACTTATCAATGTCTTACCATTTATATCTACTATCCCCACACTATCTATACCTTTTTCTTTTACACGTTCATAGACCCCCTCTAACAATGTTTTAGAAATAGGCATACCCTGTTGAACAATATATCTAATAGATATCAATTCCTGCATAGCATAATTTAGGCTATTCTCTATCTCATGCGCTGCTTGACGGGCCAAAATGAGTTGCTGTCCATTAAACTGCTCACTTACAATCCTCTTTAAATCCCTTGCAGAATACAGACCAAAAAAGAATGCAATTATAAGAACCACACAAATACACAAACCAACAATAACCAAGAAGCCTTTTCTACGCATTATAATTATTTTAACACAAATTAGTTTGGTCTAAAAGCTTTGCGTTTTTTCTCTATTTAATTCAAAAAATGTGCTAACAAAAAAGTGACATTGGTAAATTTTTTAATTTTGCAATGATAAAATTATCTCCCAGAACAATCTTGGACTTTGGGTTTACCTTTAGTCTTGTCTCCTTTTTGTAGACACTTAACAAAGGTGTGTCCACAAATGTTTGACGTCTGTCTATTGATTTGGTGTATTCTTATAACTTTTTAATTGGCACACTTTTTGAGTAAGTTCAAAAAGAAAAACAGGAGGAAATGTCAGATGATTAAGAAAGGATTTTTGATATTTCTGATTCTAATTTTTAGTGCAGTCACAGCCTATGCAGCAGAGGTAGCACAACAAACAACAGGAATGAATCCAGTATTGTTTTTCTTTATATTCCTTATTGTGTGCATAATCATAGGCATCTTCGCTGTGCTGGCAGGCGTTGGTGGGGGCGTTATATTCACACCAGTTATGATGGGATTTACCCCTATAGATTCATTTATTGTCAGGGCTACAGGGCTTTTTGTAGCCATGTCAGGTGCACTTGTAGCAGCAAGGCCATTTTTGAGAAGGGGTATTGCCAATATAAAGATCTTGTTTTGGTCAGCAGCACCTTATGCAGTTTGTTGTGTCATTGGTGCTCTGCTTGCAGGGTATGTGAAGGCTACCATGGGCATAAAGGGTGAGGCATTTGTCAGAGGTGCACTAGGTCTTCTTGTAATTGGGATAGGTCTTCTATTTATATTTGCAGGAAAGAGAATAGAGTATCCAGAAGTAAAGAATGTGGACAGCTTTACAGAAAGGATTGGACTTGCCATGGCCTATTGGGAAGAGTCACTAAAAACTGTAGTGGACTATAAGGTGAAAAATTCTCATATTGCACTTCTTCTCTTCTGTGGTACTGGTCTAATCTCTGGTTTTTTTGGACTTGGTGCAGGCTGGGCCATGGTTCCTGTATTTAATCTGGTAATGCTTGCACCACTAAAGGTAGCCGCTACATGCAGCAAGGTATTGATTGGAATAGGAGATACAGCAGCTATCTGGCCATATATTATGGGTGGGGGTATATTTCCACTCTTTGCTGTACCATGCATGATTGGTCTTATAGTTGGCACCCTTATAGGGGCAAAGATTATGCTTAAGGTAAAGGCTGGATTTGTTAGGTGGATAATCATAGTAATCATGTTCTTTGCAGGCATAAGGTTGATATTAAAAGCCATAAAATTATGGGGTATGGCATAGGAGGTGGATTATGGAAGAGAGACCAAAACCACCATTAGCAGGCATTGTCTATGGGGACTTTGCTTACTGGATAGCCATTGCTGGAATGATAATTGGTATCATTGGGATAGTCCTTTATCTTGGAGGGATACACCAATTTATAAATGCAAAATTCCTCTTGTCACAGCTTTGGTCAGGCAAGACCGCCCCTGAGATATGGAAGATGGCTACTGGAAAGATGGTCCATGGGCATTGGTATCTGCATAAACTCTCATATAGTGATGCAATCGCCATGCTTGGTGTAGGTATATGCTGTCTTTCAGCGGTTTTTGGAATGTGGGCAGCTTGCATAACAATGCTTACTAGTAAAGGGAAAATAGGGACTTTATTTTTCATTTTAGCAGCAACGGTTACAGTGATATTGACATTAAGTGCCTTGGGAATAATTTCACTTCGTCATTAGGAGGATAAGATGGAAGAAAAAAAACAAAAAATAATAGATTTTTTGAAGAGTATTGGAGGAAAAGGAGTGGCTACCCAAGCAGAGATTGCTAAAGGTACTGGGATAGACAGACGCATTGTCATGAAATTAATAAAGGAACTAGAAAAGGAAGGGAAGGTAACCAGTGGGGGCAGGGCGGCTGGTGTAGGAGGATATAAACTGGTTGACTCATAGAAAATGAGATTTTTTTAAAAAAATAATTGAGGAGGTATACAATGCTAAAGATTGAAAGACCTTTGCCTCATGGGGGAAGGCTAGTAGAAAGGGTTGTAAGAAATCCTGAGCTGGCAAAAAAGATGGCAAAAGGTTGTCCGGTTTATGATATTAAGCCCACGCTTCACTTTGAGACAGGTGTGCCTGTAAGAAATGTCTATAGGGAAATAATGTCTATATGCTATGGATTTTTTAGCCCTGTTGAGGGGTCTATGACACAGGCAGAGGTTGAGAGGATATTAAAGGAAAGGAGGCTTCTGAATGATTGGGTATTCCCTTATCCATTGGTCTTTGACATCAGTGAAGAGGACTACAAAAAGCTGGGTGTAACATCAGGGGATAGGGTGCTCCTTAGGCTTAAAGGAGAGCCCTTTGCCGTACTTGATGTTGAAGAGGTATGGAGGATTGATAACCCAGAAGAACTTGCCCATAAAACATTTGGTACACCTGAAGATAACCCAGAAGTTGTAAGACAACGATTTGATAAAAAACATCCAGGTTGGGTTATTTATAGGAGCCTTAACCCAGTGGTGCTTGCTGGAAAATATACAATAATAAATGAGCCTAAATTTAAGCCACCTTTTGATAGATTTTGGTATCCCCCTAGAAAATCAAGGGAGGAATATGATAAGAGGGGATGGAGAACTGTCATAAATCATCAGACAAGAAATGTCCCACATGTTGGTCATGAGTTCCTCATGAAGAATGCCGCTTATATGGGAGATATAGAGCCATGCCATGGTATACAGGTAAATGCCATAATTGGTGTTAAAAGGAGAGGAGATTATCCAGATGAGGCTATAGTTGAAGGTCATGAAATGTTACACCTTGCAGGTTATATAAAGCCAGAAAGGCACCTAGTAACAATATGCCTGTGGGATATGAGGTATGGGAACCCTCTTGAATCTATTTTGCATGGGATAATAAGGCAGAATATGGGTTGCACACATCATATGTTTGGAAGAGACCATGCAGCTGTCGGTGAGTACTATGATATGTATGCAACACAGATACTTTGGGGTAAGGGGATACCTAGCTTTGGATTTCCCGCACCCATTACAGATGTTCCATATGGCCTTCAGATAAGACCTCAGAATATGGCTGAGTTCTGGTACTGCCCTAAGTGTGGAGAGATTGCATACAGTGGAACTTGTAATCATACAAAAGAAAAACAAAAATTTAGCGGTAGTTTTGTAAGGGGCATGGTGGCAGAAGGTGTCTTTCCACCTAAGGTTATCTTTAGACCTGAAGTATATAAGGTGATTGTTAAATGGTGGAAAAAATTTGGTTATCCTTTCTGTAATGAAGAATATGTAAAGAAAAAGGAAAAAGAATTAGAAGTAGACTTACCACATATGGAAATTTAAAAAATCCAGTAAGGAGGGAAAAATGGCTCATTTTATTGCCATTCTTTTAGATGAAAAAAGGTTAGATGCATTAAAAGGGACTGGGCTTGAAGATAAAATTTCAGACCTCTTTGGAGGTGCACTAAAAGCTCTTAATATAGAGGTACCTGAGGATGCTGAGAAATGGATAATGGAAGCATTTACTTCATCTAGAATTGATACCAGAGGAGCGATTACGGATCTGCCTATAGCATTTAATAGGGTACTTTTTGAAGAGATTGTAAAACATAAATCTATTGGTAAAGAGGTATTTGATAGTGTCTTGGCTCGGGCTGATGAGATAAAAAAAGCAGCGGCAAAGGAGAGTTCATATCTACCTCCACCAGATGTAGACCTCTCTGATATAGAAAAGCTTCAAAAAAAGCCATATCAAACTGCTTAATAGTTATAAATCCCCTCAGTCTAAGCAGACTGAGGGGATTTTTGAACCTGATAAAAATGAACCTTTTGGTTATATCTCTTTCAGTATTATGCATATTTTCTTCAATTGCGCTTTCTCAACCACTGAAGATTGGAAAAACTCTATTTTATATAACTTTTATTGCAAAACCAAATAGACCTCAAACATATCATCTGTTTTTTTCTGATAAACCCCAAGTCAAAGGAAATGACCCCATTGTTGATGATGAGGATATAGAAGAACCTGATTTCCCTGAATACAGACGGGCAGGAGAAATAAAAAGACAAGGTCTAGATTTAGGTAAGGTCAGTGTTAAAGAAAAAACGAGTTTTGTCTTTGATGTTACTGGTTTTATCAATGATCATCCATCAAAATGCTATTTTTTGGCAGTAAAAAGAGAGGGAGCTGATTATTTTGTGCCCATGGAGACTTGGTTTAACAGAGAGGGAAAGGTTTCAGGCAAAACTAAAATTGTTTTTCAAACAGGTATTTTGGGTAGCTTCTTGGATCAGAAACTCCGTATTAAAGAAGATACCTTAGAATTTAGCGTTAGGAGTCCTGAAAAATGAAGCGTTTTTTTATTTTTTTGTTTATTATTACCTTTTTTGGGGTAAATTTGACCTATGGGTATAGAATCCAAATTTCTAAAGATACTTGGGCTGATTTTGCTATAAGGGGGCAGTTGTTTTATTTCAATTGGGATAAAAGAAGCGATGAGATAGATTATCGTCAAAATTATTTTGAAATGACAGAGGCAGAATTTTATGTTAAAGGTCAGATTAACAAATTGGTTCAATTCTTTACCCAATGGGAGTGTTATTACAAACCATATAAACTAAGTGGTAAAAAAAGGGAGGATAGCACTAAAGCTTTTATGAAAGAGACAGGTGTAAATCTTCTATTTTGTTCTGAGTTTAGGATAAGATTTGGCAGGCAGCGTATACCTGTTAGCAGATATCATCAAAGGTCTGATTATAAAAAACTCATTCCTACTGACTATTTTTATAGGTATGATATCCATAGCGTATTTAAAGGTAATGTCAATAAATACCTTAACACAAAAGAAACCTGTCTTCAAATTAGACATCCAGGCATTACGGTCTTTGGATACTTCTTTAATGGGATGCTTGAATATCACCTAGGTTTATTTAATCAGCCAAACAACAAGCCTCTTGGCGCAGATGAGGGTGGTTTTAAAGGTGTTAGACCCACATTAAGGCTTGTCTTTACTCCTGTTTGGTTGGGATATAAACCCGAAAAGTCCATTAAAGGGACAAGGGGAGATTCTTATCTTGGGAAAAAGGACGTATTTAATATTGGTATAGGATATTCTAGAGAAGAGATATGGGATGGTCTTGATAATGAGATGTTTGCTATTGATGGTTTTTGGGAGAAGAGATTTGGCAGTAAAAATAGATATGTCCCTATGTTACAATTTGGATACATTTACTCAAAAGAGACTCATAAAGTTGATGGTAAGTCAGAAGATAGTCAATTCTGGTGGATTGCAGGGCAATTCCTTTATAATAAATTTATTGGTTATGGAAGGCCTGCTATTGCAGTGAGATTTGAGCAGATGAACGCAGATAATGCTTATAATAATGAAGATGTTACCTATAATCGTGTCTCAATTTTTCTTAATTACTTCATCAAAGGATACTCTGCCTGGTTAGCAGTTGGTGTTGATCAGGTATGGTATACTAATGGTGCAAAAGATTACTGTTTAGCCCATGGCAAACAACGCAATATGACTGACTTCAGCACTTACTTTCAATTTAGATTCTAAAGAAATGAATTTCCCTCTTTTTATATTACCCTTGATATCCTTTATCATTGCTACTCTTACTTCACAGGCTGGGGTTTCAGGGGCATTTCTGCTTATGCCTGTTCAAATAAGCCTTTTGGGCATTACTTCTCCTATAGCAAGTGCTACCAATCCCAAACCCTTTAAATTATTTATAAGAAAAAAGAAAATACAGGTGGTTACTGAAATTCAAATTAAACAGATGTCTTTTAAAAATGTCACATTTTCTTTTGCTTATGAAGATTTTTCTTTTTCACCTATTGTTATCTTTTTACTTACTCTTTTTACTGGAACTATCTCTGGAGCTTATGGAATTGGGGGTGGGGCATTATTAGCCCCTATCCTTATTTCGGTATTTATGTTACCACCCTTACAGGCACATTTACTACTTCTATAATGGGTGTATGTTTTTACTACTTGTTAGGTTATCCACCCAATTGGAAAATTGCTATTTCAAGAACACAAAAATATATTCCTGAAAGAGTAATAAAAATCATACTTGCCTTTCTCATTTTTATCCCAGCAGCAAAGTATATTTTAAGGTTATAGCTTCCACCATTAAGAGATAATCTTTTGGTTTATACCTTCTATCAAAACTTTATTATAGCATACAAGATTTTTGGGAGGCTGTTTTAAAGAATAATTCTATTAAATGATGACCTGGCTTAACAAAGATACCTGATGTCTTAGCACTTTCTTCAGAAAATGGGCGAAAAGAAACATTGGATTTTCTTTCATAAAAAATAGCAAATGGCACTGGCATAGCAACATGTGTTCTTACTGAAATAGGAGTATAGTGATCAGTAGTAACGAGAATTTTTATATCTTTTTCTTTTGTTTCTCTTAATATTGTACCAACTACAAATTCATCAAATGCTTCAATTGATTCTATTTTTGCCTTTAAATTACCTTCATGACCTGCTTCATCTGGTGCTTCAACATGAACATAAACAAAATCTAACTTTTCTAATGCTGAAAGTGCATATTCTGCTTTTCCTTTATAATTTGTATCAAAATAACCTGTTGCCCCAGGTACATTTATTATTTTCAATCCTGCTAAGATACCAATACCTTTAATTAAATCTACCGCTGAAATTACTGCCCCTTTTAATCCAAATTTTTCTTCAAATTTAGGCATATCTGGTATTTCCCCCTGTCCCCAAGGCCATATACTATTAGCTGGCTTTAATCCTCTATTTATACGAGAAATGTTTATAGGATGTTTTTTTAAAATAAATCTTGCTTTACCCATTAAACTCCTTATTTCTTCTGGTAAAGAGAAGAAATAATCTGTAACATCCTTTTCTATAACATCATGCGGAGGTAATGTTTCAAATTCTTTTTTCCCTTTATACCAGATAAGAATATGCCTATAACTTACACCAGCAAAAAATTTAAATTTTTCATCATTTATACCTTCATTCAATGCTTCTATTAAAATCTTTGCCTCTTCTGATGAAATATGCTCAGCACTATAATCAGCCATAAAGAAACGACCTCTTTCTTCTGTCAATGTAACAAGATTACACCTAAAAATAATATCTTCTTTAGAAGCTTTTATACCAAGACTTGCTGCCTCTATCGGCCCTCTGCCTGTATGATAGATTTTAGGGTCAAATCCCATAAGCGTCATATTAGCAACATCACTGCCAGGTGGCATACCTTCTGGCACTGTTTCTACCAAACCTATTGAACCATGAGTGGCAATAAAATCCATGTTTGGTGTCTTAGCAGCCATTAAAGGGGTCTTCCTATTTAAAACATCTATAGGATAATCTCCCATTCCATCACCAACAAGAAAGACAAATTTCATTATTCAATCCTTAATTCGTCTTCAATACGAATAAAAATAGGTTTTGCTTTTACTACTTCAAGTTTTTCTATTTCCTTTAATGCTTTTTTCACATTTGCCTCCTTTGCCTCATGGGTAAGCATAACAATAGGCACTTTACCATTTATTTCTCTACCTTTTTGCACTACTGAAGAAATACTTATATCATTATTACCTAATACACCAGAAATCTTTGAAAGTACACCAGGTTTATCTACTGCAAAAAAACGGAAATAGTATTTACAAATAATTTCATCCATAGAAATAATTGGCTTTTTTTCTCTTTCACTAGGGAGAAAAGAAAGAGATGGAACTCTTTGGCTAATACCTTTAATTATATTTCTTGCTAAATCAACTACATCACTTACTACAGCACTACCTGCTGGCATCATACCTGCCCCTAAACCATAAAAAAGCACATTGCCTACTGCATCACCCTTTACTAAAAGGGCATTATAAGCCCAATTAACATTGGCAAGAGGGTGCTCTATAGGAATCATTGTAGGATGTACTCTTGCTTCAATACCATTATCATTATATCGAGAAATAGCCAAAAGTTTTATGCAATAACCAAATTCTTTAGCAAACTCAATATCAAGTGGTTCAATGTTTGTTATTCCTTCAATATAAACTTTATCAAATGTTATAGGCATTCCATAGGCTAATGCAATAAGAATAGCAAGTTTATGAGCACTATCAATGCCTTCAACATCAAAAAAAGGATCTGCTTCAGCATAACCTCTTTTTTGAGCCTCTTTTAAAGCCTTATCAAAGGGAATACATTCCTTTGTCATTTTAGTTAAAATAAAATTGGCTGTGCCATTTAATATACCAAACAAACAAAGAATCTTATTTCCAGCAAGCCCCTCCTTTATCCCCTTTATTAAAGGGATACCACCTCCAACACTTGCTTCAAAAGCTACATCTACACCATAATGAGCTGCTAAAGAAAAAATTTCTTCTCCATGAACAGCTAACAAAGCCTTATTAGCTGTAACAACATGTTTTTTCTGTTTAATAGCATTTAAAATAAATGTCTTTGCTGGCTCATAACCACCAATAAGTTCAATAACAATATGAATTTCAGGATCATTTACAATATCATTTGCATCTTCTGTCAGAATAATGCCAGCCAAATCAACAGGTCTAGGACGTTTCAAATCTTTATCTGCTATTTTTTTCAATACCAAAGGCACACCAACTTGTTTTAATAATAAATCCTTATTTTCAATAAGGATTTTTGCTACACCTGTACCAACTGTACCAAGACCAATAAGTCCAATGTTGATAGCATCCATCTATCCCCTCTCAAGAAATCTTCTTATACCTCTTATAGCTTGACGAATCCTGTGAGGATTTTCTACTAAAGCAAAACGCACATATTCATCTCCATATTCACCAAAACCAATACCTGGTGAGACAGCTACTTTTGCCTCTCGAATAAGTCTTAAAGAAAATTCTACTGAACCTAAATGTCTAAACTTTTCAGGTATTTTAGCCCAAACAAACATAGTAGCTTTTGGTTTTTCTACTGACCAACCAATCCGATTTAAACCCTCTACTAAAACATCTCTTCTTTCTTTATAAATTTGTACAGTTTGTTGAACACATTCTTGAGAACCATTTAAAGCAATAATAGAGGCAATTTGAATTGGTTGAAATATACCATAGTCTAAATAACTTTTTATGCGAGTAAGTGCACTTATAATTTTTGCATTACCTACACAATAACCTACACGCCAACCAGGCATATTATAACTTTTGGACATAGAAAAAAATTCAACACCAACATCCTTTGCCCCTTTTGCTTGAAGAAAACTTGGTGCTACATAACCATCATAAACAAGATCAGCATAAGCAAAATCATGAATTATCCAAATCTTATTTTCTTTAGCAAAATCAACAATTTTTTGAAAAAATTCAAGGTCTACTACTTTTGTTGTAGGATTGTGTGGAAAAGAAATAACTAATAACTTTGGACGTGGCCATGCTTTCTTAACTGCCTTTATAAGCTCTTCAAAAAAATCACAGTTTTCAATAAGAGGTACACTATGAACATCTGCATTAGCAATAACAATGCCATAACTATGAATAGGATAGGTAGGATTGGGAACTAAAGCTGAATCGCCAGGGCCAAGCATAACAAGCATTAGATGAGCAAATCCTTCTTTACTACCAATAGTTACTACTGCTTCTGTTTCAGGATCAATATCTACATCAAACCTTCTTTTATACCAGTTAGCAATAGCTTCACGCAGTTTTCTAATACCACGAGAAGCAGAATAACGATGATTATGTGGTTTTTGCGCTGCTTCAATCAATTTATCTACAATATGACGAGGTGTAGGGAGATCTGGATTGCCCATACCTAAATCAATAATATCCTCTCCCCGCCTTCTTGCTTCCATCTTTAAATTATTTACTTCTGCAAAGACATAAGGAGGCAATCTTTTAATTCTGGGAAAGACTTCTTCCAAATCATTCATATTATCACCTCACCTCTGCTCCAGATTTAATATCACCATCTATTGTTGTTAAAACCATATTTTCACCATCTGATGCAGCTAAAATCATTCCTTCTGAAATTACTCCACGCAATTTAGCAGGTTTTAAATTTACAACTATTAATACTTTTTTACCAATTAAATCCTGTGGTTTATAAAATTTAGCAATACCTGCTACAACAGTGCGTTTTTCTCCACCTAAATCAACCCTTAATTTCAATAATTTTTCTGTATTAGGCAATCTTTCTGCTTCAATTATCTCACCTACACGAATATCTATACGAGAAAATTCTTCAATAGTAATCAATTTTCCCTTTTCTACTTTTATCTCTTTTGGCAATTCCTTTCTTGGAAAAAGAGGAATTGGCTTTTGCACTTTTATACCTGGTCTTATCTGCCCCCATTTAATAGCCTCATCCCAGGATAAATCTTCTTTTAAACTTAATAATTCATTCATTTTTTTACTTGCATCAGGCATTATGGGCTTTAATAAAAAGGCAATTAAACGTAATCCCTCCATTAATGTATAAAGTACAGCATTCAATCTTTCCTTTTGACCAGTTTTTGCCAAAGTCCAAGGGGCTGAAGAATCAATATATTTATTTAAAGCATTTATAAATTCCCAAAGATTTGTTAATGCTTTATGAAAATTAAAATTTTTCATTTCTTGAACATATATTTCTATCATATTTTGCGCTTGTTCCCTAATTTTTTTCTCTGCATCAGTCTCTATATAAGATTCTGGAATAATTCCTTTGTTATATTTATGAAGCATACTTAAAGAACGACTAAATAAATTCCCCAAATCATTAGCCAAATCAGCATTAAAACGTTCTATCATCCCTTCTTCGCTAAAATTGGCATCCAAACCAAATGGCATCTCACGCAAAAGAAAGTAACGAAAGGCATCTAAACCATATTTTTCAGTAATCTCTAAAGGAGAAATTACATTGCCTAAAGATTTAGACATCTTTTGCTCCCTCACATTCCAATAACCATGCACATGCAGATGTTGATATGGCTCAATACCTACTGCATGTAACATAATAGGCCAATAAATTCCATGTGGTTTTAAAATATCTTTGGCAATAATATGGTTTGCTACTGGCCAAAACTTTTTAAATAATTCTCCATCTGGAAAATCAATGGCAGATAAATAATTCAGTAAGGCATCAAACCATACATAAGTAACAAAATTTTTATCAAATGGTAAAGTTATACCCCAACTAAGCCTTTTTTTAGGTCTTGAGATACATAAGTCTTCTAAAGGTTCACGCAAAAAACCTAAAACTTCATTTCTATATCTTTCTGGTTGAATGAAATCAGGATGAGTTTTAATATAATCAATCAACCAATCTTGATATTTGCTCATACGGAAAAAATAATTTGCCTCTTTTAACAAAACAGGTTCTATTTTGTGGTCAGGACACTTACCATCTACTAATTCTTTTTCTGTAAGAAATCTCTCGCAACCAAAACAATATTTCCCTTCATATTCACTTAAATAAATTTCACCTTTTTCATAAAGTCTTTGTAAAACATATTGCACTACTTTTTTATGATATTCAAAGGTAGTGCGGATAAATTTATTATACTGAATATTTAAATCAGCCCATGTCTTACGAAAACAATCACTTATCTCATCCACATACTCCTTTGGCGTTTTGCCCACTTCTTTAGCTGCTTGAACAATTTTATCTCCATGCTCATCAGTACCTGTAAGAAAAAATGTTTCATAACCCATTAATTTGTAAAATCTATTTATAGTATCAGCAACAATAGTAGTATAGGCATGACCAAGATGTGGTTTAGCATTTACATAATAAATTGGTGTAGTTACATAAAAGCGATTCATAAATCACACACTCCTTTTAATTCTTCAAGTTTTATTTCTATCTCTCTTCCTTCTTTTGTCTCAATAAACATTGAATTTCTAGGAAGGCTATACCTTATTATTTTCCCTTCAATATCTCCTACTTTAATAATTTCACCGCATGCAGGCAAACCTTTTTTAAATGCTTGATAAATTGGAAATTCATAATTAAGACAACACATTAATCGACCACAAACACCAGATATTTTTTCTGGATTAAGAGAAACATGTTGTTCTTTTGCCATTTTTACAGAAACTGTAGCAAAACTTTTTAAAAAAAGACTACAACACAATTCTCTTCCACATGGCCCTATCCCACCAATCATCTGTGTTTCATTTCTCACACCTATTTGACGCAATTCTATTCTCATTCGAAATCTTTTAACTAAATCTTTCAATAATTCTCTAAAATCTACCCTTCCATCTGCTGTGTAATAAAATATAAGCTTGCTTCTATCAAAAAGACATTCTACTCTAACTAATTTCATCTCAAGTCCATGCGCTAAAACTCGCTCAGAACAAAATTGAAATGCTGTTTTTTCTAATTCAGCATTTTTTTGATCTTTTTTAATATCACTTTTTGTAGCCTTCCTTTCAATCTTAGGAAATGAAAAATTATCAGGCACTTCAAACAACTCAATTACCTTTCCAATACATTCACCTTTTTCCAATTTTATAATAACATAATCCCCCTTTTTTATATCCTCATCAGCACTAAATTTATAAATGCGATTATCTCCTCTTAACTTTATGCCAATTAATTTCATATTTGTTTCTTTTTCTCAAGCTTCTTTTGAATACTTTCCTGCATCCTTTTAATCTTATCATGTTTTAAATATTGAGCAGCCTTATCAGCAAATTTGGCTGCATCCTTATATTTCCCCCATCTAATATAATCCTTAAATCGTTTTTCCACACGTTTAATAGCCTCATCTGTAGCTACTTTAAAAAATATAGATGATATTAATTTTTTTGTTTTACCTCCACATATTGGACAATTTGGTGCAGGGGCATCTATGCCTTGAATAATCTCAAAGGTATGTCCACATTGCTCACAAAAAAATTCATATATAGGCATATTACCCCTCCTTTATCTCTTTAAAGGTTTTATCTACTGCCTCAATTGTTTTATCAATATCCTCATCAGTATGGGCAATAGAGACAAAACTAGCTTCATAAGCTGAAGGGGCTAAATAAATCCCTCTTTTTAACATACCATAAAAATATTTAATAAACATTTCATTATCACTCTTTAAGGCAGTTTCATAATTTTTTACTGGATTTTTATTAAAGAAAATAGAAAACATTGAAGCAATCTGATTAATTTGTAAAGGGATGTCATATTTTTTTGCTGCCTCTTTAATACCATTTACTAATCTTTTTGTCTTTTTTTCAAGATTTTCATATACTCCAGACCTTTTTAAAATCTTTAAAGTAGCAATACCAGCACTCATAGCCAATGGATTACCAGAAAGTGTTCCTGCTTGATAAACATCTCCTTCTGGAGCAATAAGAGACATAATCTCTTTTTTTCCACCATAGGCTCCAACTGGCAATCCTCCACCAATAATCTTACCTAAACAAGTTAAATCAGGTTCAATATTATAATATGCTTGAGCACCACCAAAACTAATGCGAAATCCCGTTATAACCTCATCAAAAATTAGGACACTTTTATATTTTTGTGTAATTTTACGTAATCCTTGCAAAAAACCATCTTCTGGCAAGATTACCCCCATATTACCTGCAACAGGTTCAACAATGACACAGGCAATCTCTTCTCCTATTTGCTCAAAGGTTTTTTCTACAGCAGAAATATCATTATAAGGTAAAGAAATAGTATGCTTTGTCAAATCTTCTGGCACACCTGGAGAGGCTGGTATACCAAAAGTAGCTAAACCAGAACCTGCTTTTACTAAAAAACTGTCTGCATGACCATGATAACATCCATTAAATTTAACTACTTTATCCCTACCAGTATAAGCCCTAGCCAATCTCAATGCACTCATTGTTGCTTCGGTTCCAGAATTTACCATCCTCACTTTTTCTATTGAGGGAAATGCCTCAGTAATTATTTCTGCTAATTCTACTTCTAAAACAGTTGGAGCGCCAAAACTTGTTCCTTTTTTTGCAGTCTTTTCAATTGCCTCTATCACTTCATCATTTGCATGACCAACAATCATTGGCCCCCATGAGCAGACATAATCAATATATTCATTACCATCTACATCATAAACCTTTGACCCCTTTGCCCTTTCTATAAAAAGAGGTTCCCCTCTTACAGATCCCCATGCCCTAACAGGGCTATTTACCCCTCCTGGCAATAATGTTTTTGCCTTTTCCCATAATAATTCTGACCTAGACATAATCCCTCCTTCAAAAATCATAATCTAAAAGTCTTTTCCAAACAAGCTATCTGATTCTGGAATAATCTTTTTAAGATATTTTTTAATTGCTTCTAAATCCTTTTTCTTAAAATAATCTAATAATTCAGAATCCACAAGCTTTGCAAAAATAATTTCTCTTTGTTTTTGATCAGGTATTTTCTTTTTTATTATATCCCTAATTTTCCCTAATAAATTTAAAAAATGGGCATATTCTTCACCAAACTCCTTTTCCAATCTTAAACGCAATCTTTTAGCTAAAGCTGGACTCTTTCCACTAGTAGATATAGCAATAATCAAATCACCCCTTACTACCACTGAGGGAACAATAAAATTACATTTTTCTGGCTGATCTACAATATTACAAAGGATATTGATATTATTTGCCTCTATGCTTAATTTTTGATTAAGTTCTTCATCATCAGTAGCCCCAATAACTAAAAATGTATCTTTTAAAAACTCTGATTTATATTCTTTCCCTAAATATATCACATTTTTTTTATCAATTGCCTCTTTTAATTCAGGTAAAACTTCTCTAGCAACTACTTTCACTTTTGCTCCACAATCTAAGAGCCTTTTAATCTTACGCCAAGCAACCTGTCCACCTCCTACTACAAGACAATTTTTCCCTTTCAAATCAAGTAAAATAGGATAATAACGCATTTTATTACCCCAAAATGGATTTAACTAAATTATAATGTTTGGCAAAAGGTAACCATAAATAATTTAAAAATAATATAAAACCATATCCAGAAAGAAGTTGAAGTAAAAATGCATTCATTATTTTATTTCGATTATAAAAGAAAAATCCAAAATAAGAGTTTAAAATTGGTAAAAAACCAAAAAATGAAATCCAAGCAAGTTTTGGTTCAAGATGGGCAAAAAATGCACCTCCAACAAATAGCAAAAGAAGACCTAAAAATGCATTAAAATAAAGAAGTATTTTTATTGCCCAATCAGTCATTTTTTCCAAAGAAATAGCTAAAAGAAAGCTTATACTTGGTAAAATGACACTAAAAAAATATATGGATTGAGAAGTGGAAAAGAAAAAGATGATAAATAATAAAAGCCAAAGCCAAAAGAAAATCTCTGAATTTGTCAATTGTTTATTAATCATTTGTTTATAACCAATAAACAAAAGATGAGGTAAAAGACCAATCCAAGGGAAGCAAAATAATGGGAGAAAAAGATAGAGATAAAATTTTTCATTGCCTCTTTTAAATTCTAATAACTGATAAAAATTTGGAATCTCTCTTGTTTTATAAAATAAAAATCCACACCAAATTAAAATAATAATAAAAAAGAAAAAAAGTCCTTTAATGAATTTCATTTCTTTTAAAAATTTAAAGTCCTTTATAAGAATAAAAAGAAAAGCAATTAAAAAGGGCAAAATAAAACCTATTATTCCTTTTGCCATCACTGCAAAAGCCATGGAGATATAAAAAAGATAAATAAAAATGTCTTTTCTTTTTTCATAACCTAAAATAAAGCTAAAAAGGGAAAGATTTATAAAAAAGGCAAAGGCAGTTATTGATGGAATCTTACAGACAGTGAGATTAAATAAAAGGGTAGAGGGTAAAATTAAACTAGTAAAAAAACCTATTTTAAAGGAATATAAAAAAGCACTTGCAAAAAAAACAAAAATAACAATTCCAATACCAAAAATAAAAGAAAAAATGCTTTTTTCTAAGGTAAATAAAAATAAAAGACTACTTAATAAAAAAATTAAAATTGTTGCTGCCAATTTTTTAAGGAATAGCATGAGCCATTATTTAACAAAAACAAAAAAGCAAAGCAATGCTTAATGATGGCAAAGCAATAATTTTGTGATAAAATCCAAAAAATGGTCAAACAGGAAAAGTTTGAAGCCTTAAAAAAACTGATTCAAAGTGGTAATTTGATAGAAGCAGAACAAGCCATATTAGAAGCAATGTTAAAAGAACCAGAAGAGCATCGCTATAAATTTCTTTTGGCGGAATTAGCTTTAAAGAGAAATACAATTGAAAAGGCAGAAAGACTTTGTAAGGAAGCATTAAGTAAATTGCCTACAGAAAGATATGGTCTTTTTTTAAAAGGAAAAATCCTTTTAGCAAAAGGAACAAAAAAAGCAGCTAAAGAGGCAATGGAGATATTTGAATATTTATTTAATCAATCAAAAACAAAATCTACCCTTTACTGGCTCCTTCAAGCCTATCTAAAGGCTAAAGAACCTAAAAAAGCTTGGGAAATTTTGCAAAGTGTCCCCTTTTCTCTTCAAGATACCCCTGCTTTACGTCTCCTTCAGGCAAAAATTCTTATTGCTTTAAAAAGATATAAAGAGGCATTAAAAGTTTATGAACTTTTATTAAAAGAATCACCTCAAGATATGAAATTAAAAAGAAAAATCCTTTTATTAAAAAAGCAGATAAAAGGAAAAGAAAAATGGCAGAAAGAAATGGAAATCATTGCCCGCTTACCATCAGCAGAAAAGGATATTATTTTGCTTTTGGCTCAAGCAGAAACAGCTAAAGAACAGGGAAAAATTAAAGAAGCTATATCTTTTTATGAAAAGGTATTAAAGATTGACCCAGAAAATAGGGAAGCAAATCTAAATTTGGGTTTTGTTTTAATAAAATCTGAAGATCCAAATTTGATAGATGCTGGAATTGAAAAATTAAAACAATTTTTTTTGGAAGAGCCTTATTTTCACCCAGTTAGAAGTGCCCTTTTTTCTGCCTGTGAGCGTTATGGAAAGATAGATTATTTATTGCGTATATTAGAAGATGCTTTAAATCTCCATCCTGAAAAAGTAAAAATTTTTGGTTGGATAAAAAGATATCAAAAAAAGATAAAAAATGCAGCGCATTGCTGATTTAATCAGTTTGCCAGAGATTAAAACTGTTATTCATTTAAATGATGCATTTTCTCCTTATGCAAGAAATTTTTTAAAAGAAATTGTATTTACAAAAGAAGTAAATCAAGCATTTAGGGCTATTTATCACAGTCTTTCTGAAGAAAAAGGAAAAGGTTTTTTTATTGAAGGTGGTTATGGCAGTGGAAAGTCACATTTCCTTGTAAGTCTTTATCTTTATCTTACTACCCAGAAAATCCCGCCTGTGCCTGGTTTACCTGAAATTAAGGGCTCTTGGCTAGTAGTACCTATTTCTCTTTTAGACTATAGTAATGAAATTCGCTTGCAAGAAATTGTTTTAGATGCTTTTAATCAAGTTTTAGAAAAAAAATTTAAAAAAGGTATCATCCCATCTCAATTCATAGAGCAGTTAAAAAAACTGCTTTCATCCTATAAATCAGAGCTTTCTCAGTTTACAAAAGAACTAGGTATATCAGAAGATGATTTTTTTGACTTAAAATATTGGCCGTACTTACGGCAATTTTTTGAAAAATTAAATCTCCCTTATCGTCCAGTTTTAGAAAGACACAGCATAATGGAAAAACTTCATCAGGTATTAAAAGAAGAAGGTTATAAAGGGGCAATATTGTTAATTGATGAGTTATCTGAATTTCTAAAATCAAAGCCTACAATCTCTGACTTTCAAGAAGATATTAGATTTTTGCAATTTTTGGGTGAAACAGCAACAAATATACCCCTTTGGATCATTGCTACATTGCAAGAGCAATTAGAAACCACAGGTGATGTTCCCCAAGATGCTTATGCCAAAATTAAAGACAGATACCCGATACGTTTTGTGTTTTCTGGCACTCACATAGAGGAGATTGTCAGTGAACGTTTGGTGAAAAAAAATCCACAAGCCAGAGCATACCTTGAAGAGCTTTTTTTAGAATTTAAAAAGACTTTTAATTATTTACCATTTAATGAGGAGCAATGGATAAGACTTTATCCAGTGCATCCCTTAACTATCCAATTATTAGATGAATTAAGAGGACTCTTTTCACAACATCGAGGTGCAATTGACTTTGTTTATAGCCGTTTAAAAGGAGATAAAAAAAGGAATATTCCTGCACTTTTAGATGCACCTCCTAAAACTTTGCTTTCTCCTACCCTTATCTTTGATCATTTTCTTGACCGCATCAGAGAAACCTTAGAAACAAATCCTTATTATGAAAAAGTGTATCGGTTTTATGAAAAAATTGTTCCTCGTCTTTTTGATGATATAGAAATGCAAAAAATAGCTATTTCTCTTATTAAATTATTAATCCTTTTAGCCATTTCACCTATAAAACACAAACCTACAATAAAAGATTTAACTTTGGCACTACTTTACCCCTTTACAGATTTAGATCCAACTCTTAATTTTAGATTTATTCACGACATATTGATTCGCCTTCAGCAAGAAGGGGCTTATTTACGTCATGAGACAGGCAATGAATGGATAGAAGATAGATTTTATTTAGATTTAGAAGAAGACACTCAATTTCTCATTCGTACACGTTTTCATCAGTTAAAACAAAGCATTTTACCAGGTGATGAACGCATTTATAACTTTGTTTTTGAAAATGCTGTTTCTTCTGTTATTCCTTTTAAGGAATTAAAAGAAATACAAGAAGTAAACATTATTTGGAAAAATACAAGGCGTAATGGAGTTATTTATTTTTTACCTGCTAAAGAACTTTCTCATTTTTTAAAAAATATAGATAACACAAAAGATTTTCATCTTTTTATTTTACGTCTTCCTGTTCCAGAAAACTTTATTTTGCCATCTTTACCTAAAGGAGTCGGGGTTTGGATACCAGAAAAAGCAGATGAAAAAGTGCTTAAAGCTGCTTTTATTTATGGACAACTAGTAGAGAGATATCAAGCTGAAACAACAAGAGAAAAAAAACTAAGAGAGGCTGCTAAAGCACACTATGAAGAAGCTATAAAGCAGGCTACACAAGAGATAGTTTGGGCATATAGGAAAGGTACACTTTATTTTTCAGAAAAAGAAAATACCCAAATATTACTTCTTGATGCAAGTCAATGGTTACGTTTATTGGAAGGCATTTCTGCCTTTATATTAGAAAAACGCTATCCATTGCATCATTTAATTGCACCTCATATGTTACCCCCTCCCCTTTTTCAACGTCAGCAATTGGTAGATGCCCTTATTATACCAGGAGAAATTATCCTAAAACGAGAAGATAAACCAATTAAGATATTAATTGAAGGGCTATTAAGACCTCTTGGCATTTTAAAAAAAATTCCAGGAGGCTATCGGGTAATAATTGAGAGCTCTCGTTCTCCTTTAGTAAAATTTCTTCTTTCTGCCTTTGAAGACAAAAACATCCACACAAAAGATGAGATTTTTAATTATTTGCGCTTTAGTGAATTTGGCTTATGTTTAGAACAATGTGAATTACTTTTATTAGCGTTTATCCATAGAGGTCTTTTAGCTCCATATCGACAAGGTAAATACTTAACACCAGCTAAAATAAATTTAACTACTTTAGACAAAATAGATAAACTGGAAATCACAAAAACCCTTTCTTCAGAAGATATAAATCTATTAGTCAATTTGCCTTTTTTGCCTGAAAGACTTAAAGGTATAGAACTCACAGTTACCCAACAAATTACACTTTGGGATGAGATAAAAAGATTTAAAGAAAATTTATTTCCTCTATTTCAAGGATTAAAAGACTTACTTACAAGACATCATCCAGCCCTTGTTTCTTCAGATTTGACTTTAGCAAAAGAAACTTTAGAACAGTTTGAAAATATCTTAAATAGCATTAAGGTTTCTCTTCCAGCTACAGAGGGGCTAAAACGATTAGCAAGCACTTTAAAAGAAATTACATTTATTGATATTCTTTATGCCCGTTTGCAAGCTATGCTTAAGTTTTATGAAAAAAGAGAAAGGATATTTTTTATTTATGATTATCTTCATCATCCAGATTTACAGATTCCATCAAATGAAACCAAATTAAATCAAATTTATGAGGAAACACGTTCTATATTTAAAAAAAATTTGCTTTTTAATCCCTCTTTGCTTGAAAGTTTAGAAGAAAAATTTAATAGATTTTACGAATACTATGTAAATATTTATGAAGAAAGCCATAATTTGGCATTTTCACAAGAGCGTTTTCATCCCTATCTTACTTTGCGTCAGGATGAAACATATAAACTGCTTAAAAACTGGGCAACGCTTCCAGTTTTGCCAGCCAGGGCATATCTTGAAGAAATAGAAGCTGAGCTAAATCAGGTATTAAAAAGATTTTGTCAATTGGATGTAAAAGAGCAACTGAAACAAAAACCTATTTGTAGTTGTAATTTTAAACTTGGTGAAGTCATTGAGCTTCCACCTGCCTCTGTATTTTTGTCAAAGATGCAACAAGGCATCAATGCCTGTTTTGAAGCATTAAAAACGCCTCCTTTAAAGTCTCGTCTTGAATCCTATATGGAAGGGCTTAAAGAAATTGGTAAAAAAGAACAAGCTAAACAAATTAAAGCACTTTTAAGTGGAAAAGGAGAAATAAAGGATTGGTTAAAGCTTACCTCTGAATTAAAAAAAGCATTATCAGAAGGGATAAAAATCGTAGAAAGAAATCTTGATGTCCTTATTGCCAGACTTAAAGGGCAAAGTCTACCAAAGGCAAAGCTTGAAGCCATATTTAAAGATTGGCTTGAAGGAAAAGAAGGAATTTTGCCAGATACTTATATCCGTGTTACTGCTTCTACTACAGGTGTACCACCTGCATTAGAGCTTGCCTTAAGAGAACGAGAACCTGATTTTTTGCCTTTAGCGCAAAAATGGAAAGAACGATTTTATGCACTTTTAGTCTATATTGCCTGGTGTCATTTACATCAATTACCCATTACAGTAGCAGCAGAGCTTTCAGGATTACCTGAAACAGAATGGATAGAAAAACAAACAAGCCTTTTAAAATTAGCCATAAAGCTTTTAGAAGAAGAGACATTTATACAATGGGCACAAGGATTAGAAGATGAAGATGCCCTTTGGCAACATTTAAGAATCTATCAACCAAAACTTTCTTTGGCTTTAGAGCGAGAAAGACTTTTTCCACATCTTAAAAGTCGCATACTTGCTCATTTACTTGAAAGTGGAGAAAAAATTTCTATTTCATCATTAGATGAAGAAACAAAAAATCTAGTTAAAGCCTATCAATTCTTAGAAAGTTTAATAAATGAACCTTTAAGTGAAATTCCCACTTCCTCTCAATGGGAAAAATTTTATCAAAAAAAGATTTTCTACATGGAGTGGCAATTAGGGATTGTTTTTGAAAGTAATTTACCGCAAGAATTGAAAAAGAAAATTTTGCAAAAAATTATAAATTTTAGAAAAAAACTAGATACACAGTTTAAAGCATTTTATGAAAGACAAAGTTTTAAAAATCCCTCTTTACCTTCGCAAGGAACAGGTCTTCTTTTAGATGGATTACGTTATGACATTTATCTTATATTAAAAGAAAAGCTTTTTCCTACTTTAGGCTACAAAGTAAAAGAAGAGAAATTTTACTGGGCAAAATCTCCAACAGATACATATACACAATTAACTTCCCTTAATTTGGATAATTTTTTAGAAAATATTTCACCTGGATTACATCTTCTTAAAAAAGGAAACTTAAAAATATTTAAAGTTGATTTAATTGATACCTACTTTCACCAAACACACCTTTTCCCACATCAAGTAGCAAATGAAATCGTCATACAATTAAAAAATATTTTAAAACCATTGCTTAAAGGAACAAAAAAAATTTATCTTTTTTCTGACCATGGCTTCCGTTTAAAACTCTCTGCCCTTTCAAAACACACTTACAAAGAGCCCCTTTATACTCATGGAAATATCTCTTTAGAAGAAGTCCTTGTCCCTTGGGCAGTGCTTGAATGAGATTTCTTGACAATGCATATTACCCCGTGATAAAAAGAAAAAATTGTAGAATAACCTTTCCGAACCAAACAAAAAGTGATAAAAAGGAATAAAATCCTGTTTCGCAGGATTTAAAACCAAAAAGGGGATTAAAAATATGAAAACAAAAAAAATATCTATTTCCATAGACATAATTATTGAGTTGCTGAAGCAATTAAATGAAGAAGCTAAAGAAGAAATTTTTGAAAAAGTATTTTTAGAAGAAGATACAAATCCTCTAACAGATGAAGAAAAACAAGCAATAAAGATTGCAGAAAAAGAATTAAAAAATAAAGAAACTATCTCATGGCCTTTTGGCGAATAGAGTTCTCTAAACAAGCCTATAAAAGCTATCAAAGGTTAAATAAAACTTATCAAAAGAAAATAGATAAAATTTTAAACCTTTTGATGACTAAAGAAAGAGTTGATATAAAATCAGTAGAAGGAGAAAGAGATATTTATAGATTACGAATTGGCAAGTATAGGTGCTGATTAAGGTTAATAAAAAAGAAAGAGTCATTTTAGTCGTAAAAATAGGACCTAGAGGTGACATTTACAAAAAATAAAAATCTATCAAATGATGGACAGCTATCAAGATAAGATCTTAGACATACTCATCAATGCTGAAAAATATCACGACAAATTTTATGAAGTTGAGAAGTTTCACGGCCCAAGCCTTTATTTTCATAGAAGAACACTTGAAATGATTAACTCACCTAATTTTGAATTATATTTAGAATTTATATATGCAACTTTAGCCTCATGGGGAATGCATAGAATGGGACAAGGCGGTTCCAAAATGCAAAGTTTTAATATTTTCAAAAGCAGCGTAATGCAAGTAAAAAAGCAAATTGAAAAGGCAAGAAAAATTGATTATCAAAATATGAAAGAGGTAGATTGGGAGATTCTTAAAAAGATTTTTTGTAACATTAAAGTTATGGCAAGTAAAACAAGGCTTGTTGGTAACTCAAAAGTTATGGCTCACCTGTGTCCTAATATAGTCCCTCCAATAGACCGTGAATATACATTAAGATATTTGAAAGGTAATACAAATGTTAAAAATGGAATAAATGTTGAATGGAGTCTAATGAGAGAAATTATAGAAAATTTCTTTATTCCTGTAGCAAAAAATTCTAATTTTAAAAATAAAGCAAGCAATTGGATAGATAACCAATCAAAATATCCGTGGGATACATCTATTTTTAAGGTTATAGATAATTTAATCATAGGAGCAGGTTTGATAGCCAAAGAGAAAAAAACAGAAGTTAATAGTCGTTTAAAAACATCTCGTTAGAAAAATTCTTGCTTTTGGGCCAGCTATGACAACAATAAGAAAAAAAGTAAAAAGAAGTAAAAAAAGTATGTCTGAAGTTATTAGAGAGAGTTTAAGAAAAGTCCTTTTCCCTAAAAGTGAGTTGCTTATAAAAAACATGGAGAAAATATTTGGCTTATGGAGTCATAGAAAAGATTTAGATCCAGACCAATATGTGAGAGAAATTAGAAAGGGAAATAGGCTTGATAGTTTTGGATACTGATATTCTTATATGGTTATTGCGAGCTAGAGAGGATATAAAAATTAAGTTCATAAAAGTTACCAAAGAAACAGAAGGTAATCTTTATATAACGCCTATTCGAATAGCAGAAATATATGCAGAGTTGAAACCAAAAGAGAAAGAGTTTGTAGAAAAAATTTATTGATAGCTTTTATTTGTTAGAAATCAATGCAGAAGTAGGAAAGTTAGCAGGAGAATTTATGAATAAATATAGGAAGTCGCATTCTGTAGAAATTGCCGATGCTTTTATTGCTGCTGCGGTTAAGATAAATAGTTGCAAGCTGTGGACATTAAATAAAAAGCACTATCCAATGCTCACCGAAGAAGAATTTTTTGGATAGAAAACTCTATTTTTTTCTGAATATGATTTCTGCTTCTGTTCTTTCAAGACTCACTTATAAAGAGTTCTTTTATACTTATGGAAATTTTCTTTAGAGGAAGTTCTTGTTTCTTGGATAGTGCTTGGGTGAGAGAGATACTTACTTATCAAGTGGGCTTCTTACTCCAAGCATATTTCTCTTTGCACATGGGTATAAATCATAGTTGTTTGAAGATACTTATGCCCAAGTAATTCTTGAACTAGTAAATGAGTAGCAAAACTGTGGCGAAGAGAGTGAAAGCTCGCGGGCTTGGTTATGCCGGCCATTTTAATCGCTTTATGAAAAGCTCGTTGTAAAGTTACAATATGAATGTGATGCCGACGAACTACATTTGTACGAGGATCAATAGAAAAAGATTTAGATGGAAAAAGCCAGAACCAGCCCCACTGTCAAAAACTTTTTTCCTTTATTTGCCCTGATTTTTTAAAATAAACATCAAATAGCTTAAGCATTGTATAACCAAAAATTTTTTTATAAATGCGCTTGATATTATTTTAAATTATCATATGTCAAGCAACTAATAACTAGTAAAATTAAATAATGTATATTTTAAACAATTCCCCAGAAACACAACATTTTTCTTGACAAGATATGCCATCCATGGTAGAGGGAAAATAATGCAGAGTAATAAAATAAAGTTATGAGGAAAGACCCAACTATACAAATAAAAGATATGGTTTCGGATGCTCTAAAAAGATTCATAAAATTAGTATGTCGTCCGAATATACCAATAGGTGATATTGAAGGAACTGATTTGTATTTTGTATATCATGATTTTATCTATTCTCTTAGTATCATTAGTATACTAGTAGTAACAATAAAAGGATTATTGCCAAATTATTTTGTCATTAATCCTGCTTCTTTAATTAATTGGCCTATTTTTCTTTTATTATTAGCATTAAATGCATTAATTCCAAGTCTTATTATATTCGCTCTATTGTCAGTACCACTTCACTATAAGACACAAAAAATTCATGTATCTATTTTTTATCATGCATTAAGAAGTTATTCTGTAGAAATTATTTTAGTGGCCATTTTATTTGTAATTGGCATTAATAGAGTATTTATCAATAGCAGTTTAGTGCAACCTATAAATACTTTTGACTTGATATTTGGATTAGTTATTTCTATTACCGTCTTATTTTTTCTTTTTTGGTTAATTGCCTATCCTATATCCAAATATCTCAAAAACTTTTTTAGTAAAAAGACTGCTTATTTATTAGGACTTAGCTCAACAATATTATGTCTACTTATAAATCCATCACTTTCTTTCAAATATTTTGATAACATATTAGACTATAAAGAATTTTGCTATCAGTATATTTCGTATAAATATCAAAAAGAAATAGCAAAAGGTATATATAATAAAGAATGTTTAATCGGAAAATGTATTGAATTGAAAAAAATTTTTCATCATAACAAATCGCTTCAGCAAACGGGCAATACTGTCCGCCGCTGAGTTTTGATGTTATGTCTAATATAGTTACCGTAAGCATATAACAAGGGTCAAAATCAGGTCTTGACAAGCTGTTGAAATATAACATTTCTATATGAGTTATGATGTAAAATGCTAGATTTTTAAAAATATTTTTTAAACAATTCCTCAAAAATACAACATTTTCTTGACAATGTATACTATCCATGATAGAGGAGGAACAATGTAGAATAATAAAATTCAGTTAGAAGCTTTATGAAAAAAGAATGATTTTTGACTTAAGTAAACAGCTTGCTAATTGTTGTGAAAAGAAATTAAATTTAAAAAACGCATGCTTAAGTGAAGAATACTATTATTTCCATTTACCTTTATGTGTTATTGATGCTATTTTTTCAATAGGTGTTCAATATTCCTCCACTAGAAATACAGTTATAAGATTTTGCAACTATTTTGGATTAAAACGTACAAGACCAAAGGGAAGTGGATATCCTCCTAAGAGCAAGCAATTGTCTATTCAAGATTTTATAAAGATTTATGAAAAAATTGGTATAACCAACATGGCAGAAAAAGTATATTGTAATCGTCAAAGGACTTCAACGAAAAATGGTATTTTAAAATCAGAGGCAGTTTTAAGATTTAGCAAAGTTCTTAATAAATACAAGGTTCAATACCTTCAAGATGTTTACAAAATCGTTGAAAATCGAAAGTTTGAACAGGAAATAAAGCAAATTCCTGGTCAAAGAAGTGGAATTTCATTGAGATATTTTTATATGCTTGCAGGTAAGGATAATTTTATTAAACCAGATAGGATGATAATTAGGTTTGTAGAATCTTGTCTTAGGCGCCCAGTCAACGTTGATGAGGTATCATTACTAATTAAAGATACATGTAAAATTTTACAGAAACGCTTTCCAAGTCTTACTCCAAGGTTGCTTGACCATGAAATTTGGAAATATCAAAGAAAAAGAAGAAATTTAAATCTATAAATCGTGGAAATGGATGAAGGTTTTGTCTTTTGTCAGCAAAAAGAAAATATAATAAACTCTAACAAATCACTCCAATGGACGGCGATTCCGCCGCCGCTGAGTTTAGGCGTTAGAAGGAAAATCTTAAAAAAATTAAAATTCGCAGGAGGTAAGTTATGAGTAAAATTTTTGGATTCTCTTTGCTTTTAATTTTATTACTATCTCAATCGGTTCTAGCAGATTCTTACCAAAAAAGCTATGGAGCTCAAAGTCCAAATATAATTGCAGGTGGAGATGTTAAAATTAAATATAATAATAAACAGAAATTACTTTAAAATTTGAAAAAAAGATTAATGCAAAAGTTTAAGTGTTAGGAGGAAAAATTTAAAAAAAATTAAAATTTACGGGAGGTAAACAATGAGTAATTTACAATCCTTTCAACAAGCTTTACAGAACGCTCAAACCTTTATTTTTCAACAAAACAATCCACCTTATTTTATATATTTTAATTTTACGAATAAATATTGTGCTATTCACTCTTCTAGTTCACCTAATTTACCTCAAAATCGGCCCGGTCAATGTACGAAGTTTGAATGTACTGATAATGGTTTTTGGTATGGACCTTTTAATACATATAGTGAAGCTCTAGCTTTTTGTATTATTATGAGTGATTTTCATCATATCGATTATGGAGAATATGTATCTGTTTCAAACGGCAGTGGAATAAATTACGTTCCTAAAAGACCAAGATAAAAAATGGTTAGAAAACTAAGACCTTCCTAACAAACTCTCCAGCAGATGGGTAATACTGTCCGCCGCTGGATGGGGCAAAATTGGGGTCAAAAATTGGGGTCAGGTCTTGAAATATAACATTTTTTAAATTGCCAATTTCTTTCTAAAAAATCATAATTTGCTTCTTAAAATAGATTTGGCTAAGCATTAAAAGGATCTATTTTAATACTTGATTTTCTGCCAGTTTGTCTTACTATTTTAGTAAGTTAAGATGAAGAGGTAAGTATATGAAAACAATATTAAGCCAAAAAGGGCAGGTAGTTATTCCAAAGGAGATCAGAGAAAAGCTAAAACTTGAAAAAGGCAGTGTATTTGAGATAGAACTTCAAGATAATTTGATAATTCTTAAACCTGTTGGGAAAACTCTGAAAGTTAGGCACTGGAAAGAATTAAGAGGACTTCTGAAGGGCAAGTATTCAACTCGACAGTTTCTTGAAGAAAGAAGGACAGAGAAAGAGAAAGGGGGTCATCAAAATTGGGGTCAGGTCTTGAAATATAACATTTACCTATGTCGTAAACGCGGTGGTTTTTAAGAAGTATTTTTTAAACAATTCCTCAGAAATACAACATTTCTTGACAATGCATACCATCCATGGTAGAGGGGAAATAATGCAGAATAATAAAATAAAGTTTAGAAAATGAAAAAAGAAGAACATATAAATTATTGGTTAAAAAGTGCTGAACATGATTTAGAAGTAGCGGAAACTCTTTTCCAAAATGAAAAATTTGATTGGTGCCTTTTTATTGCTCATTTAGTATTAGAAAAAACTTTAAAAGCCTACTTTGTAAAGCAATATAATAAGTTACCTCCTAAAATCCATAATTTAGTAAGATTGGCAGAAATATCTGGTCTTGAACTTACAGAAGAACAAAAATTATTTTTGGATGAAGTAAATGATTTCAATCTTGAAATTCGTTATCCTGACTATAAATTTGAATTTTATAAAAAATGCACCAAGGAATTTACTAAAAAATATTTTGAAAAAATTAAGGATTTTTACAAATGGTTACTATCCCAGATAAAATAAAAGAGATTATTTTCAAATGTATCAATGAATTAGAAAAAAATAATATTCCTATAGATGAAGTGATTTTATTTGGTAGTTATGCAAAAGGTAATTATACGGAATATAGTGATATAGATCTCCTAATAGTATCACCAATATTTGAAGGAGATAGGATAGAAGATAGAAAAAAAATTAGAAAATATATTTTAAAAATTAGTTCTTATTTAGAAATTATTCCGTGTTCACGAAAAGAATTTCAAGAGAAAAATCCATTTATTGAAGAAATAATAAAAAGTGGTTTAAAAATTACTTTTTCTAACAAATCTCTTCAGCGGACGGGCTAACCGCCGCCGCTGAGTTTGGGCGTTAGAAATGAAAAAATATAAATTTACCAAATATTTTGAAAATGAAGCTTTAAGGAAAAGACCCTATATCAAAAGGAATGGTATATAAAAGTAATAGAAAATCCCATAAAAGTTGAAAACTTTGACAATAGTAAAATTACCGTTTGAACAAAAGGGGATAAAAAATTTAATCCTAACAAATCCTTCCACCCAATCCACCATATGGCGGGCAGTAAACTTGGCGTTGGAAGAAAAATAAAAAAATCAGAAAAGTGGCATCTTGGAATTATAAAGTAATAAAACTATTAACCATGGATGAATCCTATTTTGGAATTAAAAGAAGAAAATGACAAAGAAGAATTAATAGAAATTAAAGAGGAACAACCGTTTAATTATGGACATTATTTTGAATTTTTAGATAGGACATTTATAGCAATGGAATATATCTATCAGTTTTTAGAATACCATCCTGTTTTACGAAAGGAAAAGAAATTAAGGAAGATATATCAAAAAGTAGAAAAGCTTGTGGCAGAATTATATCAAGAGGCTGGAAGATTAGAGTTTGAAAATGAAAAGAAATAAGGTTCGGTTAACGACTTCTTCTAGAGGACAGGCGTAACCGCCGGCCGCTGAGTTTAGGCATTAAATGATATTAAACTAAATTTAAGGAGTCAACTATAAGCAATGAGTTGGATTAAAGAGCATCCTTTTAGTAAGCAAGGCATAGATAACTCTAACAAGTTTATGAACTACAGCAAAGATGGCTTTTTTAAAGGGCAGACCCTGAGAAAGGCGTCTTTTAAAATAGTTTTTAAAAACACAGTTAAATCTAATTCCTTTATG